>JAMDCW010000041.1 GCA_023489405.1 Chloroflexota bacterium | reverse complement strand
TGCTGTGACTACTAGCTGGGCAAGCTCTTCGAGCGACATCGCCAGCGGCAGTTCGTGGGGCTTACCTCCATTCTCGACTCCGAGCAAAAAACACCGTTCAGGGTCTTGCCCTGTACGAACTGGTAGTGATGAATTGGCTGGCAGAAGCGTTCTCCTTCTTGTGAAGAATATTTTGCGCACACATCATGGTAACCAGCTTAACGATCCGTTTCCAGTGAGCTCGATTTGCAGTGCACCTTGCTGAGTCGGTGCACCACTTCTTCGAGGCGTGAATCGTCAACAGTCACTGAGAAGAGGAGGTATCCTTCACCACGTTCACCAAACGCTGTGCCAGGCGCAACGAGGAGATGTGCCTGTTCCAATAACTGCTCTGCTATCTCCATAGAAGATGTACCAGGCGGCGTAGCAACCCACAACGCTGGAAGCGCACGTGCGTGCCACGAGTGCAGTCCAGTACTTTCGAGGGCCGCCCCCAAACGATTCCGCCGCTGTTGGTAGATGGCATTACGCTGAACGTACCATTCTGGCGAAAGCTGGATGAGCAACTCGCCGATCGCCTGCTGGATCGGTGGATAGAGGGAGTGCATAACGAAGGATCGGTGATGTCGGAGGTAGCGGATGGCATCGACATGGCCGATCGCCACAGCGAGAGGCCATGAGCGTAGCTGAAGATTCATCGCCGGGGAATGTAGCTCCACGGTAACGGCGCGCCCCCCTGGAATCTCGATAAGACTCATCGTTCGATTGCCCTCGAAGGTGTACTCGCTGTAATCCGCTAGCCGGACAATGAGCAATTGATGCTCATGCGCAAAGTGGATGAGTTGATGGAGAAAGCTCGCTGGAGCAGTCGCCCCCGTCGGAAAGTTCGGGTAGTCGAGAAGGATGAGCCGGGCACGCTCGAGGTCCTCGTCTGGAATCGTTTTCAGATCAGGCAGGAAGTCATGTTCGGGACGGAGCGGTAGCTGTATAGCGTGAGCGCCAGCAAGCGACAGCGCAAACCGAAAGATCGGCCGGCAAGGATCAGGAATCAGCACTGCCTCTCCTGGATCGATCAGCGCTGGGAGAAGATCGCAGAGCCCCTGCTCCACGGTGGGAATAGTCGTCAGTTCATTAATTGGATCAATGCTGGCACGGAAACGATGCTGGTACCACCGAGAAATCGTAGCACGAAGGTCGAAAGTGCCACTTGGCGAGCGGCTTGGACTGGGAGTGGTTATAAGGCGAACAAGTATTTCCTGTGCTTGGGCGGGAGGCGGAAGATCAGGATTCACAGCGGAGAGGTTGATGACGTCATGACCTTGGCTGCGGAGCTCGATTGCTCGTTGTTCTAAGCTGTGTTCAAGCCCGGAGAGAAAACTAGACAGGTGCTTCGAGGGATGAATGGCAGGAGGTGAAATGTTCGGAGGAGACGCTGAATTTTCCATAAGCGTGTGCTTAGTCCTGATTATTTAAAGGCCACGATCCACGGTACACCGTAGTCGCCGGTCCTGTCATTTTTATTCCACCAGCTCCCGTCCAGTTGAGCAGGAGATCTCCACCCGGAAGATGTATAGTGACGCAATCACCTACTAAATCCTGGCTATGGACGACAGCCATCACCGCGCACGCTCCGCTACCACAAGCCAGGGTAAGGCCAGCACCACGTTCCCAGACACGCATCGTGAGCTCGTTGCGAGAATGTATCTGTACAATTTCAAAATTGACACGACGTGGAAACCACACATGGTGTTCCACCAGTGGACCGATCGTTTCTAAAAGAATACCATCTACATCGTCTACAACTGCCACTGCGTGCGGATTCCCCATTGAGACGCAGCTCATTGAGAAGGTGTGCCCGCCGGCGCTAAAGGGCACATTTACTACACGTGGGCCTGGAAGGTCAACCGGGACACGTTCAGGCTCGAAGATGGGTTCTCCCATATTGACAGTGACACTGTCAACGATATCGCCGCGTGTATGCAGATCGACGTACTGGACCCCTGCACCTGTAGCAATAGCAAGCTGTTTTTGGGCTGCTAGACCACTATCATAGAGGTACTTGGCGAAACAGCGGATACCATTACCGCACATTTCCGATTCACTACCATCAGGATTATACATGCGCATGCGATAGCTGGCCGTATTTCCAGAAGGAAGCGCTTCTACGAGCAGTAGTCCATCGTGCCCAATACCGAAATGCCGGTCGCCGGTAGAACGCGCGAGCGCAGGCCAGTCGAGACTCCGGGATGCGTGTTCCGGTCCAATGAGAACAAAATCATTGCCGATACCATGCATCTTGATGAAAGGAAGGATTTCACTCATCATATGCGCAGTATACCGAGTGGTATTGCTAGACCAGCTAATCCGTCAGGTGGTTCACGGAGTAATGCGGTTTTTGACCTGTAAGCACCCGAATCACTTCATCGAGTGCCATTAGTGCCGCTCGCTGATGAGCCTCGCGTGTACCTCCGGCGGAGTGTGAGAACGGCAGGACGTGAGGATGTGCAATAAGAGCCTGATTCGTTGGCGGCTCATCCCAGAAAACATCTAAGGCTGCACCAGCGATGTGCCCGGTATTCAGGGCGACCAGGAGCGCTTCTTCGTCGATGAGATCGCCACGGGCAGTATTGATGATCCGGCAGCCTTTCTTGCAGAGGGCTAAAGTTTTAGTGTTCAGCAGATTCTCGGTGGCAGGCGAGGCCGGTATGTGCAGCGTGATGATATCGCTTCTGGCGAGCAATTCCGGGAGGAGCAGGTAGGTAACGGAAGCTCCCGTTGCCCAGGCATAGTCAGGATATGCGTCATAAGCGACGACCTGCATACCGAAAGAACGCGCTCGATGGACGACCGCTCGTCCGACACGACCAGTGCCAATTACCCCCAGTACCTTCTCCGCGAGCTCCAGTCCCTGTGTACGCCTCCAAATCCCCGAACGCGTACGGTTGGCAGTGTCGACAAGATCACGCATCAGGCAGAGCAGCAGTCCGAGGGTGTAGTCGGCAACAGCCTCATGATTTGCCCCAGGCGTTGTGGTAACCCACACGTTGTGCGCAGTCGCAGCCTGAAGATCAATTGCGTCGAAACCGACGCCGGTTCGTGCAACAAGGCGGAGCACCGGAGCACATGCAGCAAATACCCGCGCGGTATACGCATCCGGCATAGCAATAGCCGCGCTACATCCAGGGAGAAAGCGAAGCAGCTCTTCTTCCGTGAGCTGTGGTCGGGACATTGTGGGAAAGATCAGCTCAATCCCAGCTTTCTCTAGTTCCGTAGCACGAGCTGAGACAAATTCTTTGATGTGGACGGGGGTAACCAGTACACGGTGATGGGTGTTCGTCATACACGGATCCTCCGACTTTTACATTACCTAGGGAAATATTTGTCGAGCAGGAGCGCAAGAGCACGCCGTGTCTCTACAGGAAAACGCTCTGGCGCCGTGATAACGGCATTCTGCAAGGCATTCTGACATTGGCAGGTCAGCGGTTCTGCCGAGGCAAGATGAACCGCCGCTTCTCGAATAATCTGCTGCGCCTTTTCCACATTAGCCGCGAGATTTTTGACCACCATTTCTACGGAAACATGTCCGGCACTCTTGTGCCATACATCATAGTCCGTGGCGAAGGCGAGCGTGGCATAGCACATTTCTGCCTCGCGTGCGAGCTTTGCTTCAGGGATCGCTGTCATCCCAATGATGTCGACACCCCATTGCCGGTAGAGTGCAGATTCGGCCTTTGTGGAGAATTGTGGCCCCTCGATGCAGAGATAAGTTCCGCCAAGGTGCAGCCGTACTCCTGATCCTTTAGCGACCTGGGCAAGGGTAGCACTGAGGTTTGGGCAGAAGGGTTCAGCAAAACCGCAATGGGCAACAATGCCATTCCCGAAAAAACTACTAACCCGGCTTTTGGTGCGATCAATAACCTGATCCGGTATGACAAGATCAAGAGGCCGAATACGTTTGCGCATGCTCCCGACGGCACTGACGGAGATGAGCCGTTTGACCCCGAGAGCTTTCAGCGCATAGATATTCGCTCGCACGGGAATTTCGGTCGGGGCAATTCGATGCCCCCTTCCGTGGCGTGGAAGAAAGACTAATTCCAGAGCGCCGGTCCTCCCTATGATAAGAGCATCGCTCGGTGCACCAAACGGTGTTTGTGGACGCACCTCTCGGATATCTTCAAGACCTTCCATTTCATAGAGACCACTTCCTCCGATGATGCCGATACGCCCATGCGGCATGCTGCTATCCCTTCTCTGCTCTCGTGAAAATGACGGTATCACATGCCCAGCTAATCGTGACGACGAGTGGGAAGAGCGGATCGATTCTCTTCGGCGGCCGTGACAACACCTCGTAGCAGTAGAGCGTTCGTAACACGGCCCACACCTCCTGGGACAGGCGTCAGATAACCTGCCACAGGATCAGTGCTAGTAAAATCGACATCACCTCGTAGCCCTTCTGCTGTCATTGTCGTTCCGGCATCGATGACAATCGCACCCGGACGGATCATATCCCCAGAAATGAGACCAGGCGTTCCCGCCGCAGCGACGACAACATCGGCAGAGTGGAGTGCAACCTCCAGCTCCTTTGTGCTACGGTGGCAAATGGTAACGGTTGCATTGGCGCGTAAAAATAGCAGGGCTGCTGGCAGTCCGACAACATTGCTGCGACCGATGACAGTCACGCGGAGCCCACGCAACGAGTGAGCCGCTTGTTCAGCAAGAAGCACGATGGCCTCCGCAGTTGCGGGAACATGACGCGGCTGACCAAGAAGCAGAAGCCCTTGATTTTCCGGTGTGAGGCCATCGACATCTTTCAACGGGTTCACGCGCGCCAGGATCTGTTCTCTGGGCAAGTGTCCTGGCAGCGGAGTCTGAATGAGAATTCCATCAACGGCAGGGTCGTCATTCAAGAGCTGGATGGCGGCAAGCGCTTCATGGATAGTGAGGCTTGCTGAAAGTTCTTGCTCCCTTGCGGCAAGTCCAGTTCGCTGGCACGCCCGTCGCAGTGTACGAGCGTAGAGCACTGCATCTTTAATAGCGCCATAGCGTACGATAGCAAGCTGCGGAGGCCGGCCAGAGCGCTCCGTAAACGCCGCTGCACGGCTCCGTACATCCTGCAGTATGCGTTCCGCAATTGCTTGTCCTTCCACCCGGATAGCCATTGGGAAATCCTTTCTCAGAGGCGCGCTATCCCATTCTTCGCGATATTATCGATGACCCGAAGGTGCAGTGGGGAGTGATGGTAAAAGGGCGATGACACTCGCTCGGAGAGCAAGCAGAGTATCCTCAACGCTAGCGCTCGTTCGCAGCCAGCGGTCAACGACTTTCTGACTACGAGGATCATCTCCCAGTCCGTGAACATTTTCGGCAATATTGGCGCGGGCAATGGAATAGGCTGTTTCGAGAAATATCCCCGCTGCACCAAGGTCGCTCACCAAGTTCCGATTCGAATGCTCAACGAGCGCGCGTGCTTTGAGGACAAGCTCGGCAGTAATTTCGATAATCGTGAGTGGTGGCTGTGTCGCTTGATAGAGCGCATCAGCAATGGCGCGGCGGCGCTGCAAACGCTCTTCTCGATTGCGGTGCGGCTGAGCATAGGCTTGACTGACTTGCACGTATGCGGCAGCGTCAGCGTCCACAATGCTCAAAAAACGAGCGCGTGCCGCATCGGCATAGACAAGCGTATCCTGAATTTGATCTTGCCAGGCAGCTAAATTCTCTCGGCCAAGCGAAAAATGGCAGACCATGCTGAGTAGCGCTGCTCCATGGGCCCCTGCAACCGCAGCGGCGGCCCCTCCCCCTGGCGTCGGAGCTGGAGATGCCAATGCCGCGAGAAACTCCCCTAGCTTTTGCACTTCGGCAAGCTGCATGAGCTTGAGATCCTCTCTAGTGTACCCCGCGTAGTCTACGAGCCAGCATTGCGGCAAATAGCCAGCGCCTCGTGATCGTTTCCCTACTTCTCGTACTGCCTCACCATTGCAATGTCGTGAGAGTCACTTTACTCGCTATCCTGAGGCAATCGTGTGATGCCGTCTCCCCACTTGGCGATGCTAATGGCGGCGTGAAGCTGAACGGCGGCGTTCCTGAGCGTGCAGAACCTGACGTTGATTGGGCGATGCAAGGTAACGATGGCGCAATAACTCATTATCGCGCGCTGCAAGCCCCCGGAGTAACGTGGAATACACGAACCGGAGTGTGAGCACGAAAGCCACGGCAACCACTACGACATAGAGATAGAGCCATAGCCGCCAGGAAATTACCGGCAAGTTTGCGTGCCGTGCAACGACCAACAGTAACGCAAGAATCGCAGCCGCAGCGCTCATGCTCGCTACACGATCGAGAAGCTCTTGAACAGGTCGATAGTTCTGGAGGCGCCGGCGCCCTTCAAGGATGAAATGCTGAATGGGAAGCAGTAAAGCACCGACAATCAGCATGAGGAACGGCGCATAATAGCTGAACTCAGAGCCCGGCGTAGTGAACAAATAGCTGACGATTGTTTGCCAGGTCATGCCCAGAGCTCCCTTCTACCGAGAGGATCAGGTGCGATATCAAGAAGGACGTAACAGCACACGAATCCGTCCTTGTAAACCGAGCCTCTCGATGTGCTCCTCAACGATCGGCTGTGGAATCACGCGCAGGAAAAGCTGAATGACGGCAAGAAGGAGGAGAAAGTCGCTCAGTTCACCAATAACTGGCAGGCTCGCAGGTATGACATCCCATGGCCCGAAAACGAGTAACCCACCCGCGATTAGGCCAGCTTTCGCTGGCATGGAAACACGCTCGTCTCGAAGAAGGTGATAGCTGAGCTGGCCATAGCGCCAGACTATTGGCAGTAGTCGGAAGGCGCCCCCTAAGCCCATGGGTACACCGCGAAGCAACCGGTGTTCTCGCTTCTTTGCCAAGACTTTCTCCTCCCACATTCTTATTGCTTTATTGTACGCTTTAAAATATTAGGTGGAAGAAACGGATCAGGGGTGCCGTTGATGGGAACGTATTCCGAAGAAAGGGGAGAGCATCGAGAGCTTCTCGCCGACATAACAGTCGAAGATCCCGCACCATTGGTTATGGTCGAGCCATTGTGGTCGGCAGTGCGCGAAGCAGTCGTACAGTCCGGTGCAAGCATTGTAGATGAATGCGTACATCAGTTCCACCCCCACGGTTTTACAGGTGTACTGCTCTTATCCCAGTCACATGTGAGTATCCATACGTGGGTTGAAGAACGCCTCCTCCTTCTCGATGTGCAGGCATGCGGGGACATGAATGAGGCGTTCATCGTGGAGCGCCTACGCGCTTACCTTGAACCCTGTCAATATCGACTTCACTCGATAGGTCGAGGACAAGCGTAGATACCTGTTCCGAACTGGCGGTCTCCAGCATCTCCAAGTCCTGGAACGATGAAGCCACTATCATTGAGATGATCATCGATTGCTGCTAGGGTGATCGCCACATCTGGATGATGTTGAGAAAGGCGATAAACACCTTCGGGTGAGCCGATGACGCCAATGAAATGGATGTGACAGATGCCCCAGCGCTTCAGCACATCGGTAGCGGCTACGGCTGATCCCCCAGTAGCAAGCATAGGATCAAGAATGAAGCAGCGATCGACAGTCGGAGTCTGCGGTAGCCTGTTATAGTACTCTACCGGCACAAGACGGTGTTCGTCACGGTAGACGCCGAGATGCCAAACCTGAGCATCCGGGAAGACGTGGAGCGCTCCGTTGAGCATTCCGATGCCGGCTCGAAGAATTGGTACTAGTCCTATCCTCTGGGATAGGGTTGCTCCCTTGGTCACCGCAATGGGTGTTGTGATCGTAGCGTCACATACCTCCAGATTCCAGCTCGCCTCATAGGTCAGCAGCATGCCCAGATCTTCCAAGAGCATCCGAAATTCACGTGCCGGCGTCGTCGATATCCTCAGGGCAGCAAGCTTAGTACGGACGAGCGGATGATCAACGACGCGAATCGCGGCTACCATGGGGTTCAGTTTTCAGAGAGTCGTATCTGTAATGCCTGGAACCGGAAAACGAGAACAGAGAGCGATAACGTCTTCCCGAATCTGCCGCAGTTTGGTTTCATCCTTCCAATGATGCAGTGTATCAGCGATGAAAAGAGCAATTTGGTGCATCTCCTCAATACCGAAGCCTCGGGTCGTCGTTGCCGGTGTCCCCAGTCGAATTCCGCTCGTACGTGCTGGTGGCAAGGGATCATTAGGAATCTGATTCTTGTTGACAGTGATGTTCACTTCATCAAGAACTCGTTCTGCGCGCTTCCCGCTCATATTAGCTACTGAACGTAAGTCAACTAACATAACATGGTTGTCGGTGCCACCAGAGACGATGCGCAACCCCTGTTCTTGCAGCGCGGTGGCGAGAGCTCGCGCATTGTCTACAACGCGCTGCGCATAAATGCGGAACTCCGGCTGCCCTGCCTCATAGAAAGCTACGGCTTTCGCTGCAATGATATGGACGAGGGGACCACCTTGAATGCCAGGGAAAACAGCAGCGTCTATCGCTTTGGCGAAGTGTTCACGGCAGAGAATGAAGCCACTCCGAGGACCTCGAAGTGTTTTGTGCGTCGTGGATGTGACGATATCTGCATACGGAACCGGCGACGGATGGACACCGCCCGCCACGAGACCGGCTATGTGGGCCATGTCCACCATGAGCAACGCGCCGACTTCGTCGCAGATCGCTCGCAGGCGCGGAAAGTCGATGATGCGGGAGTAGACGGTAGCACCGGCCACGATCAACTTCGGACGTGTACTCCGCGCTTGTTCCGCAAGCGCATCGTAATCGATGAGCTCGGTTTCCGGATCCAACCCGTAAGAGACGAAATGGTAGAGATGTCCCGAAAAGTTCACCAGTTTCCCATGGGTCAAATGACCACCCTGATCGAGACGAAGCCCCATCACCGTATCACCGGGCTCGAGTACTGCGTAGTATGCAGCCATATTCGCGCCAGCGCCAGAATGCGGCTGCACATTGGCATGTTCGGCGCCAAAAAGCGCCTTTGCGCGGTCGATTGCAAGTTGTTCAATGCCATCAACCCATTCACAACCGCCATAGTAGCGATTCCCAGGGTAACCTTCTGCATACTTGTTCGTGAGAATCGTTCCTGCCGCTTCTAGGACAGCCGCGCTGGTGTAGTTCTCTGAAGCGATCAGCTCGATATTTTGCCACTGACGGCATTCTTCTTTTTGGAGGAGATCAAAGAGCGTAGGATCAGCCTCCCGTAGAGCATGTGTTTTGGTCACTCTAAGCCCCCTCCATCCTGCGATATCACGCAATCGGCTACACTTCAGCGCTGTTCAGTATAGCTGAGGAGATCGACCATATTAGGCATACAGTTGTGCCACGGAGATGGTACCCTGCAAGCTCATGGGTTGAGGATACGCTGTGGTTGACAGAGCAGCCAGGCAGTGAAGATAACAAAGACTGGGGAGCATAGAGATGCCTAGTGGTGGAGCAGGACGGCATTGGAAGCCAACACGTTCGGCGGGGAATGACACACCCCTATGTGCCTGCGGTGATGGCCTGACAGCACGGCGCTCGTTAGCCGGAACGCCGTTGTGTCGTCGCCACGTTCGTCTGTGCTTAGAGACAGTAGGGCCACACCCTGAGCCTCAAGCAGTAGCTGGTTGGGTGGAAATACACCGCGCACCTACACTCGCTCAGTAGCGGGACTCCCCAGCGCACTTACCCTGCCTCCTCGAAGGTATTCTCAGGGTAGCGCTCTGCTATCTCCCCTACGAAGATGTGAGCTGGTCATGATCGAGGGCAGGATCTAGTTGAACTTTCAGGACATCGATTCCTTTGCGCATAAGTTCCAACCCCTGGGCAAAGCCCTGGAGACCAAAAGAGCGCGATACTAGACGGTCGACTCGCACAGCACCGGACTCAAGCAGCGCGAGCGCAGCGTCAAAAGTGTAAGCTACAGCAAAGCTTCCTAGGAGCGTCAGGTCGCGCTGGAACAGCTCATAAGGACGAATCCGGATAGCGGCTTCTTCCGGTGCGACGCCAAATATGAGTAGCTTACCTCCGGGCGCTAAGCGTGGCACCAAACGTTCGATGACCAGCGGAATCCCTGTGCAGTCAACGGCCGCATCATAGCCCAATGGGGCAATATCCATCAGTTCGCCGTCATTATCATTCGTCGCAATGACAGCCTGCGATGCTCCCAGTTCTTGGGCTAATGCCAACCGCGAGGCGTGGAGATCAGTCACGGTAATAATCGCTGCTCCACTATGTAGGAGTGTTTGAAGCATGAGCAACCCTATGGGGCCTGCACCAGCAATGAGAATCCGGCTTCCCGGGGTAGGGGCCAGGCGGCAAACGCCATGGACGACGCAAGCTAGCGGTTCTACGAAGGCTGCCTGACTCGGAGTCAATTGGTCAGCAGCGTATATATTGCGCTCAGGCGCCTGGAGGAAGGTGGCGAAACCACCGGCTTCATTAATGCCTAACACTTTCAGGTTGAGACAGTGATTGCCACGCCGTGTCCGGCAAGGTAAGCAACGTTCACAGTGAATATTTGGCTCAACAACCACCTGTTGACCAGGACGGATCGTTTGAACGGCGCGCCCCACCTCAACCACCGTGCCAGCTACTTCGTGTCCGGGAATAAGTGGATACTGTGCAAGGCCATAATCGCCTGCGAAGACATGCTGATCAGTGCCGCAGATACCACAGCGACTTACGCGGATGACAACACCATCATCGGCGCACGTTGGATCTTCGACACGTTCCACAGAAACGTACCCAGGGCGATGGACGACAACAGCTTGCATCGCTGATTCGACCTCTCTAGCCTTGTGCTGTTTGTTAGTAGCCGTTACTCGTTAGATGTGGTATACCCACAAGAGTAGCAGGCTACGGGTACGCGGAGCATCCTCGTCCAATGAAAGAGGGCGCAACTCATGGAGTTCGATGGACTTGATGGGCCAGCACTCGTCCGCGCTGCACGCAGTGGCGACCGCGACGCCTATGGCGAATTGATTCGCCGGTATTCTACAGCGCTATATCGCCTAGCTTATCGGTTGCTCCGTTCTCGTGAAGAGGCGGAAGACGCATGTCAGGAAGCATTTCTCCGTGCCTATACACGGCTCGACTCGTATAACGAGCGATTTGCCTTTTATACGTGGATCTCCACTATCCTCACCAACATTAGTATACGCATGTTGCAGCGGCGTGACTGGCGTTCGCTGCCATTTGATCCGGAGCTTCTGCAGGAAGCTCCGGTCTTCACCGAGGAAGAGCCAGAAATCGTGCTCTTGGCCCAGGAGCGTGCAGATGTATTGCGTGACGCCCTGACACATTTGCCTGAAATGTACCGACAGATGGTTATTCTGCGCCACTGGCATGATCTCTCATATCAAGAAATTGCCGACCTCACGCGCCAGTCCCTCGCCACCGTCAAGGTACGCTTACACCGGGCACGTCACATGCTCGCAGTGCAGCTTGGTGAGCGGCAGGCCCAAGGTGGAATCGCATGAATTCCCTCCACCGGACACGTCACGGAACCGTGTCCGGGATTCTAATGATGAAGAAGCCCCATTATCTGATTTTGCTGAAAGGGTATTGTCGAAGCTTGATGTAGCAGATCGGAGGCGCTCTCAGCGTGAAGCACGCCGTCTAGGGCTTGCAACAGTCCTTCTTGGCTTTGCTGGGGGAGTCATACTTATCGCTGCGGTGCCATTTCAAGGGGCCGGAGTCGGCACAACTACCGTAGCGCTCTGGGCGACGGAGGCGCTAGTCGTGCTTAACACGCTGGGTCATCAAGAGGACCGCTTTCTCGCTCATCTCCACCTTGATGTGCTTCCCATCGGCGTCTCTCTCTTAGTACTGCTGTGCTGCCTTCTCGCTGTCTGGCACCTTGCCCATTTGAGTAGGACGCCAGGTCATCACTTGAGGCGCCGGACTTTTCTTATGCTATTCGGTTTAGCTGTGATCGCCTTGGCGCTCGCACTGCTTACGCCGCTGCGCGGCTTGCAAACAGGCGCTCTCCGTATTGGTGATACCACCGTCCAGTCCAGCAGTCACGGCGCCGTTTTAGATATCGGGGGGCATGTAATAGCGCCACACGGAAGCGCAGCGGGGATCGCGGTCGTGTTTGGAGATCTGACCGTCAACGAGACGATCAGAGGCGATGTCACCGCAGTCTTGGGGAATATCACACTTGATCCGCAAGCCATCGTCGCTGGCAATGCCGTCGCTGTAGGAGGTAGCATGCGGGCGCAAGTCGGTAGCATCGTTCGTGGTGATGTCATTGGCAGTGCCCCTCTGCTGGCACAACCACCTCGGACGCTCTACGCACGCATTCGCTTGGCCCTTGCCGCTTGGATCGCTTTGATGCTCTTAGGCGTGATCCTCAGTGCCCTCTTCCCCTGGCCCCTCTTATTAGTTGCGGCGACAGCTCGACGCATGACCTGGCAGAGCATGTTGACAGCTCTCGGCGGGGGAATTGGCTTAGTACTGGTCATTGTTCCACTGACATTGAGTGTGGCGGGATTGCCGCTCGCTCTCGCTCTCGTACTCGTAACGGTTCTCTCGTGGGCCTTTGGCCTCGTAGCTATCGGCGTTGCAGTGGGAAGACGTCTGTTGCGTCCTTTTGGGCTGTCTCGTTCTACCCTATTTGCCGCAGTGTGTGGCTTGGGTGTGATGGGAGTTGTTGCTGCGATCCCCATCGCAGGACCGGTGCTGATTATCGGCAGCGGGTTGTGGGGAGCTGGCGCAGCGCTCATTAGTGCGCTTGATATCGACACCGCGGAATCTCTCCTCGTACCGGGAATGCCCCCATCCGCTCCCCCCTCCCAAACGTCTGAGCAAGGTCAGCCTTAATAACGAGGGCGGGAGACGGCGGACCGCCGTCTCCCGCCCAACGAGCGCCTTGTTGTGGCATTACGCTTCTGAACGCCGGCGTTGTAGAGCGACTGCCCCTAAACCAAGAGCAAGAGCTCCTGCTAAGGGAAGAGCGCTTTGTGTTGTGGCGAGACCACCAGCACCAGTCGTAGGCGCCGCAGTCGGAATGATACTGCGCGGTATATCTCCACAGGCGACATACACTCGGATTTGTGCCGCTGACTTGTGTAGATTGATCGCAAAATTGCCAGTCATGAGCGATGGGAGAGAAGCATTAACGACGGTCGTAGATGTGCCATTGACGACATTGGCAAGTGGATACTTCACTGCACCAAGATTGGCACAAGTACCAATATGGATATGAGCTGGCTCTGAGCCACTACTCGGCTCGCCGGTGACATGGATGACGACCTGCGTTTGATTGCCCATCTCCGTCAACGTAGCAGTTCCAGAGACACCAGAGTTATTCTGAGTACCCAGCGGGACGGTAATGCTCGTGGCCGCAAACGCCGATCCGGCAACGGTGAGCGTCAATGTAGCAGCCATGCTGAAGGATGCGAGTATGTGCCTAAACATGAGAATTGTCGCCCTCCTCTAAAGAGAACTTAATGGCAAGTAAAGGTAACGCAGCCTCTTGTAGCAAGGAATCCGAGACGAACGTCGCTAAGGTACCTCCTTCCCAGAAATAATCGCTCTACCCTCCATATACACGTACCCTCGTGGGATTGAGAGACAATGCACGTGTTTGGCAGGATGTATGCCAATCTTATCGTGATACAAACGGACGTACAAGCCACTTTCACCAATTTGAATCTTGACGGCCTGTTTTCAGGAAAACGGGAAGCGGCTACCATGATTCTGCTGCTCGTTCGACGCTGCTACGACACCTCATTCCAATCGTGTAATAGCGGCGGAACTATGGTGCCACATGACCGCTAAAATCGACCAACGTACGAACGAAGAAGCAACATGGAACACTGAGGGGAAACGAAGGAGGTGGAAGTGCTGTATCGACGTGCGCACTTCGAAGAGGAAACACCGGAGCGCTTGCGCCGTTGGTTGATCGCCCAACAGAGAATGGGGCGCTTACGCCCTGTCAAAGGGTTAGGCCAGCACTTTCTCCTGGATCCCGAAGTGATGCAAGAGAGCCTTGCTGCGGCAGGAGTTACATCAGATGACACCGTACTTGAGGTGGGACCTGGTCCAGGCTTCTTGACGAAACGCTTGGCACAGGTTGCCCGGCGCGTCATCGCTGTCGAGGTTGATCGTTCGATGATGGGGTTGTTAGCTGAGCTGCGACGCAGCTTCCCTAACCTCTCTATCGTGGAAGGTAATATTTTAGCAATAGCCCCAGGAGATCTCATAGCCGAGGGGCCGTATAAGGTTGTAGCGAACTTACCCTACTACATCACCTCCCCAGCTATCCGCCACTTCCTAGAGGCTCAGCATCCACCGAGCATTCTCTCGTTACTCGTCCAGCGTGAAGTGGCCGAGCGTATCTGTGCGCAACCAGGGAAGATGAGCTTGCTTACCTTGAGCGTCCAGCTCTATGCCGAGCCCACTTTGGTGCTCCGTGTGCCGCCGAGTAGCTTCTTTCCGCCTCCCCAAATCGAATCTGCCCTGCTCAAACTGGTGATGTACCCGCAGATAATCATTCCCCGGGAGTTACTGAAAGTGTTCTTCCGGTTAGCGCAGGCAGGATTCAGCGATCGGCGCAAGCAGCTCCATAACGCCTTGCGAATCAATCTCCGGCTCTCCGATGCACAAGTCAGGATACTCCTCGACGAAGCAAAAATTGCCGGCTCACGCCGTGCTGAGACGTTATCCATCGCGGAATGGCGCCAGTTGGCGACGTTGTATCAACAGCAACTCGGTACGCCGGTAGAGAGCAGGGGATGACGGCAAAGCGATGAGATTTCTGACGCACTTGATGCATCGAGGGGACCTGCACCAGCAACCAGGGGAAAGTCAGCCCGAGGTTATAGTAGTCGGCTTGGGTAATCCCGGAACAGCATACGCCCAGCATCGACATAATGCTGGTTTTCAAGTAGTGGACCGTCTGGCTAAGCGTGCTGAAGTCTCGCTCACCGAACACCGCGCGCGATCATTGATAGCCGCCGTTTCGATTCTGGGCCATATGGTGCTGCTAGCACAGCCCCAAACGTGGATGAACGAGAGCGGTAAGGCAGTGAAGGCATTGTTGGAACGTTACCATCTTCCACCGGCACATACTATGCTGATCTACGACGATCTCGATTTGCCCCTTGGACGGGTACGAATACGTCCCCAAGGAGCCCCTGGTGGCCATCATGGGCTGGAGTCGATCTTCAAAGAAACAGGTTCCCAGGATTTTCCTCGCGTTCGTATCGGTATCGGCAGACCTGCTCGGCGAGAAGAGGTTATCGACTTCGTGCTTTCTCCATTCACCCCGAATGAATTACGTATCATGGAACCGGCCTGGCAGCGAGCGATTCAAGCGGTAGACCTCTGGCTCTCATCCGGGATTGGCGTAGTGATGAATACGATCAATGGAGCATCTGCTTCGCCAGAGGATGCCTTACAGCCCCAGCAGTACAAGGAGAACAGCATGAGGGATAATGCTTGATGCTCACGCTCGTGAAAATCGAGGTTTGAGATACAGATAGTGGAGAGGGGATTACCCATTTGCCTGTTGTGCAGCCGGGTGAGCGTGCTCTGCTCCGGGCGTTGCTACCAGCCGAGCTGATAGGTGCTGTTTTCGAGCAGCAACCTGGCCGAGCGCTTGAAATCACCGGGATACCAGAATCATATGAAGCTGCGCTCATCGCTGCAGCCACTGAGCTCGTGGCGGCGCCTGCCCTCCTTCTTGTTATGCCCACTGCTGCCGAAGCACACCGCTTGCACGAAGAGCTACGGGTTTGGCTCGGTAAGAGTCGTACTGTCCTTTTGTTCCCAGATCTCGAAGCTCAGCCCTACGAGCGCCTCATCTCTGATCCACATATCACTGGACAGCGCCTCGCCGTGCTGCTCGCCCTTGGGAAGAATGAGCAGCCTGCCATCGTCACCAGCGCAACTGCACTCGTAGGGCCGGTCCTCGATCTCAACGCCGTACGATCCCATACGCGTTTGTGGAAATCGCAAGATCGTTTTCCATTGAATGAAACGATACGTACCTGGTTACAGCTTGGCTACGAGCCCGCATCGCTTGTAGAAGAGGCTGGTACATTCTCTCGCCGTGGTGGTGTGATCGATATTTTCCCTGTAACAGCCTCTCAGCCGTATCGCATCGAGCTCTTCGATGACGTCATCGAGAGCATACATACCTTTGACCCAAGTACCCAGCGAACGACCGGCCAGGTAAATCAACTGTGGATCCCACCAGCGCGAGAAGTCTTCCCCCCATTGAGCAAGGTGGCACTTGAAGAGCTACAGAGCTTGCCAGTAGCTTCACTCCGGGAAGATGTCCGCGTGCGGTGGGAAAATGACTTGGAGGAGCTAACAGCAGGAAATTCCATCGATGGTATCGAATTCTTCAGCGCCTACTTTGATCACCGAACGCAGCTCCTCGACACCCTTCCCGCGGGTGCTCTCGTTGTCATCGTCAACTCCACCGACTGCGAGAACGCTATTCACAGGTTACTCGAAGAGGGTCAAGAAGCACAGCAACGGGCAATTGAAATTGGAGACATCCCTGCTGGAGTTCGGCAGGCGTATTCCTCCTGGGGTGAAGCATTACAACCCCTGCTTCGTTTCCCCCTCCTTCTTATGGAAACAAATTTTCAGGATATCGACGGCATAAGCTTGCCAGGTTTAGCCGATCTACGTGAAGCACTGCCTGCGCTTCGTATCCGCCGGATAACCACAGACTTTGCTGTCAGCGCACCCCAGCACTTTGCCAATCGATTCCGGTTATTGGTTGAACACCTCCGGGAAGCCTTAGCTACAGGGTGGTATGTAGCAATAAGCTCGCCTCAGGCTGAGCGTATTCGCGAATTATGCGAAGGCTTCGACCTCCCTGTTCGCATGGCTGAGGATCTCCTATCTCCTTGGGCCGAAAGTTATGTGACCATCGTTCAGGGAGCGCACAGTGCCGGCTGGATGAAGCGCGATACTCATCACGAGTTGCTCACGGATTTGGAACTGTTCGGTCAGCAAGCGCAACGATCACTAGTGCGCCGTCCCCAGGTGGATCGTGCTTTTTTGGCTGAGCTTCAGCCCGGCGACTATGTCGTGCATATCGAGCATGGCATCGGGCGTTATCGCGGGATCATTACGCGGGACTTCGGAGCTGGCCAGCGCGACTATATTCAAATCGAGTACCAAGGCGATGATCACCTCTACGTTCCTACCGATCAGTTACACAACGTTTCACGCTATGTAGGAGCAGGCGAAGAAACGCCACGTTTGAACCGCCTTGGAACGGCAGAGTGGGCAAGAACGAAAGAGCACGCTCGGAAGGCGGTACGGGATATCGCCGCCGACCTCTTACGCCTCTACGCTCTGCGCGCTTCTCAGAAGGGCTACGCCTTCTCTCCCGATACGGAGTGGCAAGAAGAAATGGAAGCCGCCTTCCCCCACGTTGAGACTCCTGATCAACTGCGCACCATCGAAGAAGTGAAGGCCGATATGGAGCGGCCTCGCATTATGGATCGGCTGGTATGCGGCGACGTAGGGTATGGGAAAACTGAAGTCGCCTTGCGAGCAGCTTTCAAAGCGGCAATTAGTGGCAAACAGGTCGCTGTTCTCACTTCAACAACAGTGCTCGCAGAGCAGCATTTTCTAACCTTCTCTCGCCGGTTTGAAAACTTTCCGGTTCGTGTAGAACTGCTGAGCCGTTTCCGTTCACGATCGGAACAGCAGCATGTAATTGCCGATCTCGCCAGTGGCAAAGTAGAGGTTGTCGTGGGAACACATCGTCTTCTCCAGCGAGATGTACAATTCAAGGACCTTGGTCTGCTCATCATCGATGAGGAGCAGCGATTCGGTGTCGAACATAAGGAGCACCTCAAGCAGCTCCGCCAGGAAGTAGATGTCCTCACCCTCACCGCTACACCGATTCCTCGGACGCTGAATATGTCTCTTTCAGGATTGCGTGATCTGAGTGTCATCGATACGCCTCCAGAAGAACGCATGCCGGTCAAGACAATCATCGCTCAAGAAGATGATCGCTTGATTCGTAGCGCCATAGTCCGTGAGTGTGAGCGTAATGGCCAGGTCTTCTACCTTCACAACCGCGTGCAGACGATCGACGTGGTAGCCGCACGCTTGCGCGAGCTCGTGCCGGAAGTCAGCATAGGTGTCGCACACGGCCAGATGGCTCCGGATCGCCTGGAGCGAGCCATGCGCCAGTTTGCCGAAGGACATCTCGACCTCCTCCTTTGTACGACCATCATTGAGAACGGCCTTGATATTCCCAATGCTAATACCCTCATCATCGATCGAGCGACGAATCTCGGCCTGGCGCAGTTGTATCAGCTCCGCGGGCGTGTCGGGCGTAGCAATCGACGCGCCTATGCGTATCTGCTCTACCCTAAGGGAACTGAACCAACCGAGGTTGCTAGGCGACGCCTGCGGGCAATTTTTGAAGCGTCAGAGTTAGGAGCAGGCTTCAAAATCGCCATGCGTGATCTCGAAATTCGAGGAGCGGGTGATCTCTTAGGAGCAAACCAGAGTGGACACGTTGGTGCTGTAGGCTTTCACCTCTACACTCAGATGCTCGCTGAGGAGATCGATCGCCTGAAAGGTGTCCCAGAGCAAACGCCTCTACAAACGCTCGTCGATTTCCCCGTAAGCGCCCGTCTACCAGACCGATACATCGGCGATGCAGCAGTAAAAGTCGATTTATATCGCCGGCTTGCTGCAGCAACCAGACTTGAAGAAGTCGAACAGCTCCGAGAAGAGTTGCATGAGCGTTTTGGACCTCTTCCTGGTCAAGCAGAGAACCTCCTGACCATTGTTGAAGTCAAAGTCCGTGCGGCCGCTTTGGGTATCCCTTCCGTCATCGTACGGGATGACGAGCTGGTAGTAAAACTGCCCACTTCAGGCGTACTCTCCCGTTCAGCGCTCTATCGCACCTATGGCGCTGCCATCCACATTTCTGCAACGCAACTGCGTTTACCGCTCCGTGCTCTTGGTGAACGTTGGCTCACAGAGTTGCCAGCTCTCCTAGCACAGCTCGCCGGCCAGTCAACGAAACGCTGAGATCGGCGAAAGGAGCCACTCTTTGCCTTTCAGCCATCTCATCGGCGAGTTACGTGCATCCGCTCAAGTGAATACCTACGACGGTTTGCGTCTGCCGCATAGACGGTCGAGAAGAAGTGAATGAGCAGAATATGGATAAAAAGCTAAGCGTCCGGTTTCGCAGGATGCTCTGCTGGCGCTTGCTGCTTACCCTGGGATGAGGCAACCGCATCGAAAACTTCGTGGCCACCAAATTGGCGCGTCGTGTAGAGTTGGGCTTGCTGGAATGCTAAAATGAGCTCCTGAAGCCGATTACAACCATGGATAATCTGTTCAATATACTTCGCTACCTCCGGGCTGAGCGTAGGAGCTTCATCTCGAATGAGGCTCGCGTAACCTTGTATAAGCGTGAGCGGCTGGAGGAGCTCATGAGGAATGCTCTCAGCAATCTTTTTGACCGCATCCGAATGGGCATCGTCAATGGCTCGTTGCATCGCCTGCCTATTCAGCTCCTGTTCAAGCTGGCGAGGAGCCACAGCACGTAGTGCTTGCTGGATGAGCAGCTTCGGCGGTGCTGGTTTTCGAATATAGCCTGAAATGCCAAGCTGGGCGGCGGAGACGGCGCTCTGAGCGGTTTGCCAGGCAGTAATCACGATGACTGGCAGGGTAGAGTCGAGATCACGCACCCGGCTGATTAACGTCAAGCCATCGATGTTAGGTAACCCAAGATCGACGATGAGCAGATCAGCGCCATGCTTGTTGAGACTATCCAAAGCCGGCCCTGCTGATTCGAAGGCTTGCACTCGGGCTCCCTGTAGCTCAAAAAGCTTTCGCGTACCGTCAAGAAGGTCGCAATCGTCCTCAACGATGATAATGGAGGTGTTCCTGAGAGTTCCCGCCATGAACAACTTGCTCCTCTATCGCCGCCTAACTACAACGATCTAGTCCCTTGATGGAAGGCAAAGTCACATACCATCATAAAAGGTCTCTCTCAGTCATCGGAATGTATTCAATACGAATGGAGCACATCGGTGGAAGTATTACATATGTTTCATTGTACAACAGCGAGTAGACTCTTCATCCTAATGCTTTCGAAGCGCTCGCACTCCTGTGGCATAAGGCGCTGACACTAATAATTAGGTCCGGTCGGTTCCTTGTGCGCTCCAAGGCCTTGCTAAAGGAGGAGGCCAGAACTATAGTTTGCCATTCAAGTTTACCACTAACCTGAATCTCCCTGGATTTCTGTGGCACTGGAAGCTTTTATGTTCGCTGCTGGCGCCAAAGAGCCATAAGCTCGCGCATAGCGCTCTCCTCCGCACAGTAAGGAAGATAGACTTTACCCCGCTGTCCCACAGAACTGTATGCCGCAAGGATGACTTCGAGCGCTTGACGTCCATTGGCCCCGCTATGCGCCGGCTCAGCATCCTGTTCAACCGCCTCTATGAGCGCCTCCACTGAGTGAATGAAGTGCTCGATCCCGTGAATTCCTTCTTTGACGGGAATGTCTTCCCAGCCTGCACTGGTGTAGCGATGCACCCGCAACGGAGTCCCTGGCGAAACCCCCAATTCGATGATCCCTTCCGTTCCAATCAGCCGGTTTGCTGGTTGCCTAACAATGGGAACCCCTAGGTCAAGATAAGCGCGCACCCCGGAGCGGAACTGGTAGTGAACAATTGCGTGGTCTTCTTGTTCTTCACCGAAGAGCACACGATCAGTGTGGCGATCCGCCATTGCCATCACCCATTCCACTGGCTCCTGGTCCAGGTAGTAGAAGAACATATCGATCCAGTGCGTTCCCCAGTCAAGCAAAGTGCCTCCTGGTACGTGCGCCTCGAAGCGCAATGGGGAACCGATCATGCCGGATGTGAGCAGCTCTTTGGCGCGTCGAAACGGTTCACCGAGGCGCCGTTGATGATTGATCGCCAGACGTACCTTATTCGCGGCACATGCGGCTACCATAGCGTCTGCCTCAGGAATGGTTAAGGCCATAGGTTTTTCGCAAAGGATCGCTTTCGGACGGGCCGCAGCCGCATCGATGACGATGCGACTGTGTAACGAAACCCACGTGCAAACACTGACGATATCAAGGTGCTCCTGAGCGAGCATTTCGTGGTAGTCCCCATAACCATGGGGAACGTGGTGGCGCTCACAAAAGCTAGTAAGGTTCTCCGGATCGATATCTGCAGCGGCAACAAGAGTGGCGTTGGGGACTGCGGCATAGGCACGCCCATGGCTTTCGGCAATACCGGTCCGTACTCTTCCTTGAGCATCAGGAACTGGTTTACGACCGCAGCCAATAATACCCACGCGATACTGGTTCGCCATGCCTACTCTCCTCAAACTCACCTCAATACACGACTGTGGATATGCTCTGAGCGATCCTATGCTCCACGTCTTTTTTGCGCAAACTTGAGAAGCTGTGCAAGTACGGCATCACAACCGTGCATCAATGTCGGCGATTCTAATAGATAGCTAAGGAAATGCCGTTAGTATTGACGGTGTGGTCTCGGGCGATCACAGAGGAGAATGTATGTCAGAACATAATCAGCATCGCCAAGTGGTCATCATCGGTTCAGGTCCCGCAGGGTGGACCGCTGCTCTCTATGCAGCACGGGCTGATCTTCACCCGCTTGTTCTAGCCGGCTACTCTACTGGAGGCCAGCTCATGTTGACTTCGGACGTTGAGAACTTTCCTGGTTATCCTCAGGGTACGACAGGGCCAGAGCTCATGCAGGATTTGCGGGCACAGGCTGAGCGGTTCGGCGCTGAAGTTCTGGAGCTTGATGCAACAGCAGTTGATTTCCACCAGCGACCATTTCGCGTGACAACGGATGAAGGAGAGTTTCTCGCTGAAAGCGTAATCATCGCCACTGGAGCTTCCGCGAAGTGGATCGGAGTGCCTGGTGAAGAAGAATATCGCGGTAAAGGCGTCTCTGCCTGCGCTACCTGCGATGGCTTTTTCTTTCGTGGCAAGAAGGTTGTCGTCGTCGGAGGCGGAGATACCGCCTTGGAAGAAGCGCTGTTCTTGACGCGCTATGCCACTGCCGTTTCCGTTATCCACCGTCGAGATACCCTTCGCGCCACTAAAGTGATGCAGCAACGAGCATTCTCTCACAGCAAGATCTCTTTCATATGGAACACCGTAGTCGAAGAAATCCTTGGATCTGATAATAAAGTAACGGCGGTACGCCTACGGAACCTCCTCACCAAGGAAGTTTCGGAAGTAACGACAGACGGAGTTTTTGTGGCAATTGGCCACGAGCCGAATACGAAGGTTTTTGCCGGGCAGATTGATCTCGATGCGGCGGAGTATATCATTGCGCCAGATCCCTCAACGACCTATACCAATGTGCCAGGGGTATTTGCCGCTGGTGATGTGCGAGATCATCGCTATCGTCAAGCTGTCACGGCTGCTGGTGAAGGATGCAAGGCAGCTATTGATGCGGAGCGCTGGCTTGATGAGCAGGGAATTCATCGTAGCGAGCTGAATGTGGAGTTCGCCAGCGCCTAGAGAGGCTCAGCCCTCGATACTAGGTATTTGTTCACGTCCAGCCCGCCATGCCGGAGGGCCAGGAAGAAGATGCTCGGGCTTTTTACAGCGCCCTCCTCGGTCTGCCGGAATTGCTTAAGCCAGCAGAACTCAAGCGTTGCGGTGGATGTTGATTCGATTTAGGGCGAGGGTAAGAATTGCATCTTGGCGTGGAACGCCCCTTTCAACCAGCTCGCAAGGCTCACCTCTGCTTCAAGGTCAGTGATCCAGACGAGTTCCGCCGGCATCTCGAATCAGCAGGCTATCACACGGAAAGTGGTAGCCTGTACCCCAGTATCGCACGCTTCTACTGCGCCGATCCCTTCGGTAATCGCCTGGAGTTCGCTAGCGACTGAGCTCACTCCATCCCTAAGTTCATCTTGACCTGTAGTAATGTAGGAACGTCGTCGGGGCAGGGAGCTACCCTCTGCCGTACTCTGGACGCCTTCTTCTTTACCCAGCACAATCGGGCCCCAACCTGCTAAGGCACGGCGGTAGCTAGTGCTCGATGGGATATCCTTTAGCTATCCAAGCGTTAATACCGCCTTCAATGTTGTAGACCCCCGTTGCTCCTACCGCCGCAGCCATTTCCGCTGCCACTGCCGACCGCTGCCCCACTGCGCACACAAACAGCACGGGACCACTAGCCGGAAGATGCTTGCGCGCGTCGCGTAAGAACGTATTGAGAGGCACGAGCTTAGCCCCAGACAAGTGACCACGCTGATATTCGCCTAGCTCACGCACGTCGATGACAGGAACACCGCTCTCAATAAGACGGCGAGCTTCTTCGATACCGATACGCTTGAAAGGTTCTTCTGCTTGCACATTCATCCGAGTGATCTCTTGTTCTTTCACGACTGTTCCACCTTAATTGTCCACTATGTCAATACGTTCCTCTTCCGACCGATCGGGAAATAGATGAAAAGCACGAACTGCCGGCTGCTCTGGATGCTCGAGGGAGCAGATGATGTAGATCGTCCCCGGATACAGCGGATTTCCCTGATCATCGTGAGCGTTCCGACGATCTGTTTCTGATGGATATGCCCGGGTATGAGGATGAGAGTGATAAATTGCTACAAGGTCAAGCCCCCCTTGTTCTATTCGCTGCATTACCGTGAATAGCCCCTGTGGATCCATGTAATAGCGTACCCGCGGAGAGGGGTCCACGTTGCGAACACGCACGAGCTCAGTTGGATCGCCATCCTTCCCCAGAAGCACTCCGCAGATTTCTGCATCTTGTGCGCGTCCTTCGCGCGCGTGAGCTATAATCTCATCGAGGAATCGCTGCGGTAAACGCATATCAAGCGCTCGCTCCAGTAGGTACCTCAGCGTGCGGTGCACCACAGAATTGTACATAGTCGATAGGCTCGAAAATCGTCGGGTGATCCCCGCATACCGGGCAGTGAGGATCACGCGGCGTACGCATCGTCCGAAAATCCATGGTCAATGCGTCTACGACGAGAAGCTTACCTGCCAGCGATTCACCAATACCAAGGATCAACTTCACCGCCTCGATGGCTTGAACTGATCCAACCAGACCGGTCATCATCCCTAGAACACCTGCCTCAGCGCAACTCGGCACTTCGCCCGGCGGTGGTGGAACGGGGAAAAGACAGCGATAGCAGCCGCGGCCTGGCAGAAAGACGGTTGCTTGTCCGTCGAATCGCAGGATGCTGCCGTCGACGAGCGGCTTCTTGCCCCAAAAAGCGACGTCTGAGAGTAGATACCGAGTCGCAAAGTTGTCGCATCCATTTACGACGATGTCGTACTGGGAGATAACCTCCTGGGCATTGCTGGAATCGAGCACAATTTGATGGGGAATGACAGTTACGAAAGGATTGATGTCGTAGAGGCCGTCCTTTGCGGAGAGCACCTTAGGACGACCGACATCATGGGTATGATGCAAGATTTGCCGCTGCAGATTGGAGAGATCGACATCATCAAAATCTACAATCCCAATTGTGCCAACACCCGCAGCGGCAAGGTACAGCGCGGCTGGGCTGCCAAGCCCTCCAGCGCCGATCACGAGCACTTTGGCATTCTTCAGTTTACGCTGACCAGCACTGCCTACCTCTGGCATTAAAATGTGCCGGCTATACCGCACCACTTCATCCGGCGTAAAGCCGCTCCCACCTGCCATAGCAGGCATGATGCCAACCTCTGCACCATCCACGACAGCGGCGTCGAGACCACCAAGGCGGCGTGCATCCTCGCCATTGATAAAGACATTGACGAACTGACGCAGCGATCCATCAGCATTACATAGGCGTGTACCAACACCGGGATACTGCGCTTCGAGGTCCCCAATCACTTCACGGAGCGTTGTGCCTCGAGCCTCTACGCGCGCCTGATTCCTCGTCAGACTGCGGAGAGCGCTAGGCACAAGAACCTGCACTACCACACTCATTACCCTTTCTACATCCGGCCTTCTCTACACACGGAACGGCCGGTTGGTTAGATTGACCAATCCTGTTTTTGCCATAAGCTCGTAGTGAGGTATTTATCACCACTGTCAGGAAAGATGACGACAATCGTGCCTTCATCGAGACTGTCAGCCAGTCTCAACGCTGCAGCGAACGCAGCGCCGGCTGACTGTCCAGTAAAAATACCTTCCTCGCGCGCAATACGCCGCGCCATATCGAATGCTTCTTCTGTGCTGACAAGCAGCTTGGCATTGAGACGCCGCTCATCATAGATCGCCGGCACAATCGCACTTTCCATGTGCTTGAGCCCTTCAATACCGTGCAGGGCGTCATCAGGCTGTACTCCAATCACTCGGACCTTGGCGTTGCGCCCTTGGAGATAACGGCCTGCTCCCATAATGGTGCCACTCGTGCCAAGCCCAGCGACGATATGTGTCACCTGTCCCATCGTCTGCCGCCAGATTTCCGGACCGGTCGTCCGATAGTGGGCAAGCCAGTTGGATGGATTCGAGTACTGGTCGGCATAGTAGTAGCGCTCAGGTTGAGCCGCAACGATCTCCCGTACGAGGCGGATAGCTCCATCTGAGCCTTCATAAGGATCAGAGTAGATGACCTTGGCGCCAAAAGCGGCAGCAATAAGTTTTCGCTCTTCGCTGACACTCGCCGGCATCACGAGCTCAATCGGTATACCTCGCGCAGCGCCAATCATCGCGTAAGCGATGCCGGTATTACCAGAAGAGGAATCGATGAGCACCTTTCCCGGCGTGAGGTCGCCACGGCGTTCCGCATCGAGGATGATCTGTAATGCGGCCCGATCTTTAACTGAGCCCCCTGGATTGAACCATTCAGCCTTGGCGAAGATCCGGACACGGGAATTGTGCGGAAGAAGCCGGCGGAATACAATGAGCGGCGTGTTCCCGATACGATCGAGAATGTAGCTCCCTAGTACGGGCACCTCATTCATATCGTGAGACGGTACCCTGGTTGCCACCACACCGCCCCTCCACTCCATTTGCTTGACTATATTGTAGATTAGCTTTCCTGACTTTGTCAACTACCCCCCATGGGTAGTGGGGTTGAGGTGAGGTCACGAACGTGGGATCCCTGGTAATCTTTGTATACTTCTAGGCGATGCGGAAAAGCTTCCTTGAGCTCATCCAGATGCGTAACGACGACGATGCATTGGAATTCATCGTGATGCACAATGGATGCTAAGGCCTGTTGCAGCCGTAGTCGCCCAACTGCATCCTGACTGCCAAAACCTTCATCGATGATCAATGTTTCAAGCGGGGATCCCGCTCGAGCAGCGAGGACACGAGAAAGGGCCACGCGAATTGCAAAGTTCACTCGAAACGCTTCACCGCCGCTGTAGAGTTCATAGCTGCGCAGGCCGTATTCATCGCTGATGCGGATATCTAGAGTCTCGATCGTTTGTTGGGCGCTACCGAGCCGTTGCGTCACGAGCTGAATACTCATACGTCCCTCTGTGATTTGATTGAGCAACTGGTTCGCCTCTTGTTCGATCAGAGGAATGCATTCTTCGATGAGCAGCGCTTGGACGCCATTTCTGCCAAAAGTATCGACAAGCTCGCTGGCAATGCTTTCTTGCTCAATGGTCTCTTGACGATCTTTGGCAAGCTCATTGCGTTCAGCGCGATCCTTCTCTCGCTCGGTTATTGTCGCCTCGATCTGCCCCAGCCGGTGATGGGCCGATCGTAATATTTCCTGCGCCTCTTGTTCTTCACGTTCCGCCCGTTGTACATCTTGTACTTGAATGTCGATGCCAGCACGGCTGGCTCGAATATTCTGTAAATCCTGCTGCGCCTGCTGGCAATTTGCACGATGAGCCGCAATAGTTTCTGTCAGCTTGGTCAGCCGCCATGTCGTCTCGCTCAACCGCTCTGAAGCGTGACGCAGCTCCTCATACTCCTGTTCCGCCGTACCGAGCTCACGTTCTCGGCGTATAGCGACACGTTCGCGAGCTTCGTCATAGCCCACAGCTTCTATCTGTGCGAGGATGTGATCGCGTTGCTCCTTCTCCCTGCTGGCAAATCGCTCTTCTCGAAGCTCCTGTTGCCGTTCGCCAAGCGTCACCTGGAGCTGGTCATATTGCTCCGCAGCACGATCACCAAGCTGCACACCAAGCCGGAGTTGAACGAAATCCTCGAGAGATGCCGTCAATCTTCGCCGTTCTCCATCAATCCGGGTCAATTGTTCATCGATGAAGGTTTTGGCAG
>JAMDCW010000059.1 GCA_023489405.1 Chloroflexota bacterium | reverse complement strand
CCTACTAGTAGGCCATCCGTATCGCTATTTCCAACGTTCGGTACTAGGAGTATGCAAAAGAGAGAGGTACGAAGTAGGAAGAGATGGTCACTCAGCATACAGCCTTGATACCCTTCCGTAGGATTTCTGGACCTGCCGTCACCTTGGGGGAATGCGTGTAATGTGGTACGTGAACACTCTCGACAATGCCGCTCTCATCCCACTCGGGACTGCAACGGTACACGTGACCGCCAAAGGAGGGACACACACGACGTGATAGACACACCAGGGAGGTATCTCGATGTTCCATGACATCCCGAGCCGTCTGCTTGATCGCATGCGGGAGCTTGAGCGGCGAGACCAGGAGGACCGCACCGACGGCACGCCCCGTCTCGCGCGGCTCCGCCAGATCGCGCCCGAGACCGGACGTTTCCTCGCTCTGTGGGCGGCCTCCGCGCCCGACGGCCCCTGTATCGAGATCGGAACCAGCGCTGGGTACTCGGCGCTCTGGTTAGCCCTTGCCTGCCGGGCCACCGGGCGAACCCTCACCACCTTCGAGGTGTTACCGCACAAAGCAGAGCTGGCGCGTGAGACGTTCGCGCAAGCCGGCGTCGGCGATGTGGTGCGTCTCGTCGAGGATGACTTCCTTCACGCTGTGACGCAGTTCGCCCAGGTGGGGTTCTGCTTCCTCGATGCGGAGAAGGAGGTCTATGGGGCCTGCTACGACAGCGTAGTGCCGCGCCTTCGCAGCGGCGGCATCTTGATCGCGGACAACGCCATCAACCACCGCGAAACCTTGCAGCCGATGCTCGACGTCGCGCTTGCTGATGAGCGCGTTGACGCCCTGATCGTTCCCATTGGCAAGGGCGAACTTGTCTGTCGCAAGCGGTAGGCCAGCCGGCGCAGCTCGTATCCCGTTTAGGTTTATAGGCATACTGATGTCCAGGATGCATAGCGAGACATTCATCCTGGACATCACCTCTGTTCAGGCACCTTCCTGTCGTTCTCCTGTCCTTTTCTCCCAGGTTGCCTGCGCCAGATGGCAGCAACTCGTGACGCTCCGCTTAGGCTAAAGCCATGGCAGCTTCTCGCCCGTAAGGGCGAGCTACACAAGTACGCGGCCCAAATTGCATACTTGTGGGGCGTGCTATAGGCCCGACTACGTGAGAGGTACCCAATTCCTCACGATACTTGAAGCGGATGTTGATCGTGCCAACACCACCTCTGTAATATATCTGGTACTGCGGACAACGGACACCCGCCCTTGGCGGATGAGCGTCTATACCCACAACACGGGCATGTCTTGCTGGTGTAGCTTTCCTCTTGCATTCGTGGACTAAACGTCTCTCGTCGCTCCCATCTCGAGGGCGGCTCAGTACACTATCCTCGAATATCCAGAAGGAGCACTCCCATGGCTGATATCATTCTGCAAAAGCTCTTAGCGCTGCTCACCGCTCACCATGCCGATTACCAGGTGCTGCACCATCCTCCAGCCCGCACCAGCGAAGAAGCCGCCCTTATCCGCGGCACCCCCATGACGATGGGCGCCAAAGCCCTCCTCTTCCAAGCTGACGACCACGAAATCCTCTTAGTCGCCCAAGCCCACCGGCGCATCGAAACCCGCCGCTTTAAGCGTCAGCATCACATTCGCGACCTCCACTTGGTATCCCCAGAGATCCTCCTGGAACGTTACAGCCTCGAAATCGGCGCCGTCCCTCCATTCGGCAGTCTCCTCGATGTCCCCACCTACGTTGACAACCGTCTCCTCGCTCTATCCAAAATCGTCTTCAATGCCGGGAGCCGCTCCACCTCCGTCATACTCGCAACAGCCGACTATCAGGCCATCGAGCATCCCCTCGCTGAGCGCCTTGCCAGTGATGATGCCGGCGACGTCACTGTCGCCAGCATCCACGGAGCCCCCCAGTGAAAATCACCCACGTCGAAACCACCTACATCCGTCTCCCTTTGCGCTTCCCCTACACCAGCGGTGAACGTTACGCTCTTGGGCACGCTCCCCATGAGGCAAGCGGCGCTATTCTCATTCACCTCTATACCGATAGCGGCCACGAAGGCATAGGCGAAATCCATATTAAAGGAGGCGGCCTCGAAGGAATTCCTATCCAGCAGTTTATCAATCATACCCTCGTCCCTCACGTCCTCGGTGCTGATCCTCTCCAGCTTCAAACAATCCTCCAGCAGCTCTGGATCGCCAATCAGCACCAGGCTACCGTCCACGTCGCCGGCTTCGATATCGCCCTCCACGACCTCATCGGGCACATCCTCGGCCAGCCGATCAGTATCCTCCTCGGTGGTAAAATCCGCCAGCAAATCCCACTCACCTGGAATATCCCCGCCACTCGCGACCTCGACTGGATGGAAGAACAAGCTCGCACCGCTGTCGCCCACGGCTTCCACCACGTCATCAAAGTCAAAACCGGCACCCCCTGGGACATCGATGCCCTCCTTCACGTCCAGCGTGGCGCTGGCGACGTCCCTCTCCGCCCCGATGACAATGGCGCCTTCCTCGCCGCCGAGTCCATTGCCCGCTTCCGCACCGCTCGTGACCGCGGTGTGCGCTTCGAATTCCTCGAACAGCCGGCGCCCAATCACGACCTTCCCGGACTGCGCCAGGTCAGCAAAGCGCTGAATGAGCGTGTCATGTACCACACAGGCTTTGTCGAGCCAACTGTAGCCGCCCAGCTTCTGCAACACCGCTACGCCGACGCTGTTAGTATCCCTGTCTTTCGCCACGGTATTTTTGGTGCGGTCCAGCTCATGCGCGCTTTTGCCGCTGCCGGCATTGCTGTCACCATGGGTAGCGGTCTCGAAGGCACCATCGCCGCCACTGCTGCCCTCCATGTCGCCAGCACCATCGATAATCTCCGCCTCCCTGTCGATACCCTCGGGCCTCTCTGGCTGGAAACCGACATCATTACCAGCGGTCCCCGCTACGCCGGCGGTTACGCCGAAGCTCCCGACCAGCCCGGCCTAGGTGTCACGGTAGACTGGCAACGCGTCCGTGAGCTCACCATCCGCTAGGGCACGACGTAAATCACCAAAGCGTCAGCAACGATTCGGAAGGATGCACACTTCTTCGCCACCAGCTTGGATACAGTGAGGAAATAACCGCTGACCGCCCTTCAGGACAAAGTCATCTCTTTGAACACAATTGTTCGTACATAAACGCCCCTGCTGTAGTATGCTCCTTTTAGAGAGGAGGTCATCGTGAAAAAGCTCACGGCTGAACGCCGACGTCTGCTGGAAGTCCCCCACGGACGCGCACCCTGGCGCCACTGGGGGCCCTACCTCGCTGAGCGCGCCTGGAGTACCGTTCGCGAGGATTACAGCCCAGACGGCAGCGCCTGGGACTACTTTCCTCACGACCATGCCCGCTCCCGCGCCTACCGCTGGAACGAAGATGGCCTCGGCGGCATCTGCGACGACCGCCAGTTCCTCTGTTTCGCCCTCGCCCTCTGGAACGGCGCCGATCCTATCCTCAAAGAGCGCATCTTCGGTCTCACAGCCCACGAAGGCAACCATGGCGAAGACGCCAAAGAATACTGGTGGTATCTCGACTCCACTCCCACTCACTCTTGGATGCAGTGGCGATACGTCTACCCTCAGCGCCCTTACCCCTACGAACAGCTCATCGTCGAAAACCGCAAGCGCAGCCGGACCGACCCTGAATACGAGCTCGAAGATACCGGCATCTTCGCTGACGACCGTTACTGGATCATCACCATCGACTACGCCAAACGCACCGCCGAAGATATCTCCATCCGCATCTGGGTCCATAACGCCGGTCCTGACGAAGCAACCATCCACGTCCTCCCCACTCTCTGGTTCCGCAACTACTGGTCCTGGGGCCGCAACGGCGAACCCCGCCCTCTCCTTCAGCTCGACGACGCTGCTATCCGCGCCGATCACTACTCCCTCGGCCGGCGCTGGCTCAGTTGGCGCGGCAATCCGGAGCCGCTGTTCTGTGAGAACGAAACGAACTTCCGCCGCCTGTTCCACATCGATCAAGGAACAGCCTTCCCCAAAGACGGCATCAACGACCATATCATCTCCGGTTCCCCCACGGTCAATCCCGACCGCACTGGCACCAAAGCTGCCCTCCACTACCAGCTTACGCTTCAATCCCACGAAACGACCACCCTCTACCTCCGCCTCAGCGACAACGCCCGATCAGTCAGTTCCAATGCCGATGACCTCTCCGTCCAACGCCGGCGCGAAGCCGACGACTTCTATCACGACCTCATGCCGGATCACATCACCGACGAAGAACGTCGCATTGCCCGCGCCGCCTTCGCTGGCCTCCTCTGGAACAAGCAGTTCTACCACTACCACGTCCGCGATTGGCTCGAAGGCGATCCCGCCTTCCCCCCGCCTCCTCCAAGCCGCGAATCCGGTCGTAACCACGAGTGGCTTCACCTCAACAATCGCGACGTCCTCACAATGCCCGACAAGTGGGAGTATCCCTGGTACGCCGCCTGGGACCTCGCCTTTCACTGCATCGCCCTCGCCCACATTGATCCCGAATTCGCTAAGGAACAGCTCATTTTCCTCTGCCGTGAGTGGTACATGCATCCCTCTGGTCAGCTCCCCGCCTACGAATGGGCCTTCAGCGACGTCAATCCCCCTGTCCACGCCTACGCCGCCCTCCGCGTCTTCGCCATCGACGGCGCCAAAGACTACAATTTCCTCGAACGCATCTTTCACAAGCTCCTCATCAATTTCACCTGGTGGGTCAACCGTAAAGACCGTGAAGGCAACAACATCTTCGAAGGCGGCTTTCTTGGCCTCGACAACATCAGCCCGTTCGACCGCAGCACCCTCCCTTCAGACAGCCAGCTCGAGCAATCCGACGGCACCGCTTGGATGGCTACGTACTGCCTCTCTCTCCTCGAGCTCTCCCTCCAGCTCGCCCAAAAAGGACATGCTTTCGAGGATATTGCCACGAAATTCTTCGAACACTTCGCCTACATTGCCCTGGCTATGAACAATCAAGGTCTCTGGAGCGAGGAGGACGGCTTCTACTACGATGTCCTCAAAACAGCCTCTGGCCAGCTCCTTCCCCTCCGTGCCTGCTCCATCGTTGGTCTCGTTCCCCTCTTTGCCGTCACCATCCTCGACGCCAAGAAAGTTGAGCAGCTTCCCGACTTCGCCCGCCATATGAGCTGGTTCATCGCTAATGAGCCCCACGTCCGCGAGGTCATCGAACACTGCAAGCTTCTCGACGGCGATGAGCTCAGTCTCCTCTCCATCGCCGATCCCGACCGCCTCCGCCGCATGCTCACCCGCATGCTCGATGAGGACGAATTCCTCTCCCCCTACGGCATCCGCTCTCTATCCCGTTATCATAGGGAGCACCCTCTCACTGGTGAGCACAATGGTCAGCAGTGGCGCCTCGACTACGAGCCGGGCGAATCAACAACGCCCCTCTTCGGCGGCAATTCTAACTGGCGCGGCCCTATCTGGTTCCCCATCAACTACCTCGTCATTGCCGGACTCCGCCGCTTCTACGAGTTCTTCGGCGACACCTTCCGTATCGAGTGTCCCACCGGATCCGGTCACGAAATGACTCTCGCCGAAGTTGCCGAAGAGATCGAACGCCGTCTCATCAGCCTCTTCCTCCGCCACGATGACAAACGCCCTTGTGACGGCGATAATCCCTTCTTCCAGCAATCCGGTCCCTGGCGTGACCACTACCTCTTTCACGAATACTTCCACGGCGATACTGGCAAAGGACTTGGTGCTTCCCACCAAACCGGCTGGACAAGTCTCGTCGCCGATCTCATCCTCACCGAAGGCGGCTGGCTCGCTCCCATCACCATTCTCACGTCCCCCTCCACCGCGCAGCGCCAGCCCTAGCCCACCATGAGCCGGCGCCCAAACGCCGCCTGAAGCCAGCGCTCCAAGCGGCGTGCCCCATCACTAAGCTTCACACGTTACATCAACGTGTCCTCCCGGCGTACCGGCGCTGCTAGTGCCGTTCCCTTCACACCTTCACGTCGCGCTGCCTCCATGAGCGCCCGGGCTGGCATACGCTGTTCCTCCGGTACCTCCGGCAGCGTGTACGCACAGTGGGGACATACGTGCCACTCCTGTTCCACGATATGGTGGCAGCTTGGGCAAGTAGGCGCCGTGCTGAAGACATGCATCCGGTAGCCACAGCTCGGGCACGCCTGCCAGCGATCCCGCACCGGCGCCGCGCACGCCGGACAGGTCATCTCCACCTTGTGGTCGTCACCACCGACCCGTGCCGCCACGCC
>JAMDCW010000035.1:25698-27371 GCA_023489405.1 Chloroflexota bacterium | reverse complement strand
TTGTGAGGATACAGCGCATACGATTGAAAGACCATTGCGATGTCGCGGTCTTTGGGCGCCACATCATTGACCAGACGATCACCGATGTAGATATTGCCATCGCTCAACTCTTCCAAGCCGGCAATCAACCGCAATGTCGTTGTTTTGCCACAGCCGGAAGGACCAACCAAAACCAGGAATTCCTTATCCTTGACGGAGATATTGACGTCATTCACCGCCACTACTTCACCAAAGCGCCTAGTTACATGATCGAGGTTTACAGTTGCCATCTGAGGAATCCAGCTCCTTTGTTTCACGTGGGTACTACCCAGGTGCAGTACCCAGGAACTCCCCTTGTCTTAGCTAAGGGAGACTCCGACAAAAACAGAACTTTTCGGCAAAAGCCGCTCTTTGTCCGTGCCCATCGGACCTTGTAGTCCTCACAGGCACTGATAACCCCCCCCTGGAGGTTTGCAATCACGCTCGCTAGGCACCCCCTCCACCATAGACAACGTACAGGTAGGGACTCTCGTCCAAAAGCTTAGCATAGCCCCTGAGCATGTCAAGATATGCCCTGACCAAAAGGGGATAAAAACAACCTGGAAAGCCGACGCTACAGTCTATCAGGCAGCGATCACAGGCGAACAACCTTTGCACGATGGAGGAATGGGAGCGCGAGCAGCTTCTGAAAAAGTTCCGGAGGGATCGGCTCATCAACACCAAGTACAAGCAACGCTTCACCTCGAGCCTCGCGGCGCCCCACTTGCATGAATGAAATGTTGATATCCGCACTGCCCAACAGGGTACCAATCTTACCAATCATTCCAGGACGATCGGTATGCCGACCAATAATCCAATAGCCCCCATTTGGCCGGATATCGACAGAGTACCCGTCAATCTGCACAATCCGCGGCTCCTGACCTACAAGAGTCCCTCCAACCTGAACTCCGCCAGCATCCGTTACCGCTCGAGCGGTCAAAAGGCCAACATATGGCTCTGGAGCTTCAGGTTCTCGTCGTTCAATGACACGCAACCCTCGCTGTCGAGCAATTTCCGCGGCATTAACCATTGTCACACGCGTAGCCGAGGTAGGGCCAAGTAAGCCAGCCAAAGTGGTAAGACGCAAGGCGTCAGCCTCTACTTCGGCCAGATCTCCGCTATAGCTGATCTCTAGTTGCTGTAATTGCCCACTGGTAAGTAGCGTAACCAACTTTCCAACCAACTCCGCTACTGGCAAGTATGGACGTAGCGCCGTAACTGCTGCACCTGACAATGGCACATTAACGGCATAACGCGGCGTCTCATTACGAAATATCGCGGCAATTTGTTCAGCGACATCCACCGCTACACTTACCTGTGCCTCGGTAGTTGAAGCTCCAAGGTGTGGTGTCGCCAAGACATTAGCTTCCTGCACCAAAGGGTTATCAGTAGCTGGCTCATGAGCGAACACGTCGAGAGCTGCTCCAGCAATTCGGCGATTCTGCAAAGCCTCTAACAGACTCGATTCGTCAATGACACCACCACGCGAGCAGTTCACAATATACGCAGACGGCTTCATCAACTCGAGTTCACGCCGACCTATCATATTACGAGTTGCATCGTTGAGCACGACGTGAAACGACACAAAGTCGCTCTCACTCAGCACTTCTTCAAGCGTTCCCAGTCGAGTGCCAATACGTTCCGCGACCTCTGGA
>JAMDCW010000035.1:6986-25688 GCA_023489405.1 Chloroflexota bacterium | reverse complement strand
TGCGCGCTGTACAACTTCACGGGCCACGCGACCAAGCCCAATAACACCTAGCGTCTTCCCTCGAACTTCTGTTCCGACAAAACGTGAGCGTTCCCACTTACCGGCACGTAAACTGGCATTAGCAAGCGCAACGTGTCGTGCTACTCCGAGGAGCAACGCCCAGGTATGTTCGGCGGCAGCTACTGTATTGCCAGTAGGCGCATTGACAACAAGGACACCATGAGTTGTAGCTGCTTCCACGTCAACATTATCAACCCCCACACCTGCCCGACCAACGACCAGCAAACGCTTAGCTGCGGCAATCACCGCAGCAGTCACCTTAGTTTCACTCCGCACCACCAAAGCATCATAATCGCTAATGATCTCGACAAGATCGGCTTCTTTAAGCCCGGTCCGGATATCTACTGTTGCAATCTTGCCCAGCAGAGCTAAACCTTCCTCTGCTACCTTATCTGCAACGAGGATTCGGTGGTCTACTTTCCCATCCGTATCTGCCATGCTCTTCTCCCCTAACCAAGGTTCGTCTCATCTATCTCATCTTCCCACGTCCAGCACTCTCTGTGGAGCGAAAATAGCCGCCGCCTCACTTTCCGCTTGACTACTACCGAGTGGTACCCCAGGACAATGCGGACCATATACCTGACGTACTGACCCTCCTTCTACCATCCAGATCGCCTCTAAACGTTCTGTATACTGGTCAATCGCAGCAACGAAATAGCGATGTGAATCTGTCACACTGACACGTGCCTCCCAAGAGCTATGGCGTAATGAGCTCAAAGGCACTGCCAAAGGAGTACAGGGAAGTGCCTGCACTACTTCTACCGCTGCGTTGAGTAACGCTTGCTCAGATGGCACAGTGGGAGCACGAACTGCAGACAAGGAATCACCAAGATCGAGCCGTGCAATAACAGCAAAAAGCACATTCGCAATCACTAACAGTACTAGAGGGAAGCCGAGAGCAAACGTAAGCGGTACCCAGAAAGGTTTCTTCTTATTTGAAGATGCTCGTCGTGAATCATCGGTGGAGGGCATTCAGCAATATCCTTGAAATCCCGCAGAAATACTTTTACTTATTCTTCAAAAGAAGTTACCGCAAGAGTATCAATAAGACACCATTGATCTTTATAAAGTATTATAACTACATACGGTAATTCAAGAAGTATATCACGAGGAGTATCCTAAAATTTCCAGTACACACGGTTTCCTTCAGTAAGGCCAGACATCAACCATCTGACCTTCGGGAATCCCCTTCACAGTAGCAGGCATACGCACAACACCATTGGCACGCACGACGGTAAAAATAAGATTGGACTTTCCGAGAACCGGTTCAGCAACAATCTCTCCTATATCCTCAAATACACGTACTTGCACGTAGTCTTCTCTGCCATCGCTAGGTGGTATTGGCCGTTTGAGACGAGCTCGCACCGTGAACCTTTGCTCTTCCATTGACCCTAAGAAGCGTCCCAATGCTGGACGGACAAAGAGACGAAAGGTAGCGAACGCAGAAACCGGATTACCGGGAAGACCAAAAAATGGGTGCTTCCCAACATACGCCAGAAGCGTTGGTTTTCCAGGACGAACGGCAACGCCATGCACAACGATACGACTGTCAGGCAGCTCTTCCAATATCGCCCGGGTAAGGTCGCGCGTACCGACAGAACTTCCTCCCGAAACAATCACGGCATCTGCCGAAGCAAGGGCCGTATGGACGAGCTGGCGGAACTGAACCGGATCATCCCGGCTTATACCAAGGTGCCAAGGAATACATCCAGCTTCTTGTACTAGCGCAGCTAGCAAAGCACCATTGATATCACGTACCTCTGCTGGGCCTGGCTCTCGGTATGCCGGTACCAATTCATCTCCGCTCGAGATAAGGGCCACGAGTGGTCGACGTGCTACCGGTACTTGAGCTAACCCTATTGCTGCTAAACCTCCAATATCATCGGGCCTTAATCGGCGCCCTTTGGTCAATAAGAGCTGTCCAGCTACTACATCCTCGCCGCGGGCAATACTGTTGCCTCCAGAAGCAACTCTCTGAGTGACGATCACATGGTGATCATCACGAAGTGAGGTCCACTCCACCATAATGACTCCATCAGCCCCTGGTGGCAGCATTGCCCCCGTGTGGATCTTCACCGCTGTTCCTGGAAGTACAGCGACCTGAGGTTCCTGCCCCATGGGAACCTCTCCTATAACTCGCAGTACGATCGGTGCAGCCCTCGAGGCGCCAGCGACATCAACTGCCCGCACCGCATAACCATCGACAGTAGAACGTACAAACGCCGGTAAATCTCCAGGCGCTCGCACATCTTCAAAAAGACACCGCCCCAGTGCTGAATCAAGTGCGACAAGCTCACGTTGTGGCTCAAGCTGCCACTCGGCAAAAAAACGGGTTAAAGCTTCTTCCGGCAATGGAACATCAGTGAACGCAGAGATAGGATTGAGAGACATCGCTTTCTTCCTCTCTGAGAGTACCAATACTGTAATGTACGGTGCTTTGTGCTCTTCCCCCCAACGCGCTAAATTTCGGTATAGCCAGTCATAAAAAGGGGAACTCAACCGTTTACCTAAGAGCTTTTGGAGAAGTGGTCCGGCATTGGCTGGGCCACTTCTCCTCCTCACTTTGGTTGCTCATCGTAACAGCGGCGGGAGCATCACTCTGCTTGAGTGTATTTAGCGTCGTTTTCAATCTCTACGCATCCGCTGCTGGTGTAACTCCCCAGGCCTTAGGCATTATCAACGCAGCCACGGCGATAGGGAGCGGAATAGCAATTCTACCAACCGGACTTATCGCCAACCGATGGGGTCGAAAGCGAACCTTAATATGTGGAGGCATACTGTTTGCCAGCGGCTCTCTACTGCAGAGTACAACAGAAGGCACTTTATCACTTACTTTTGGAGGATTTCTCGCCGGAGCAGGAGGAGCAATAGCCGAGGTCCTAACAATTCCTATTTTTTTAGAATATGCTGCATCGATAGATCAAGGACTTGTTCTCTCGGTTTCTGGTGCCGCCCAAGTTGCTGCTGGCGCCCTAGGCAGTGCACTCGGAGGAATCCTTCCAAGCTGGTGGAACCATTTCACCTCCGGAGCTGTCCGGCCACTACGTTTTACACTGCTCACGGCTCTTGCGGCAGCTCTAGTACCTGCCCTGATTTTTCTTTTCCGCTACCATGACACGCCGAATTCTCCAAGCGTGCAACTACCATCTCCTTGGAGACAATCGTCTTGGACAGCACAGATAGCACGCGGTAGTGCCATAGTAGGCACGGTTGGCTTAGGCGCTGGGTTGACAATACCCTACCTCAATCTCTATTTTATCCAGCGTTTACACAGCTCCTTAGCCGAATACGGTTTACTGGTTGGCCTGACCAGCCTGTCTGTCGCTTTGGGAACGTTATTAGCCGGGCCACTCATACGGCGCTTTGGTGTTCCTAGCATCATGATCGCCACCCAAGGCATAGCAACTGCATTACTTGTCGCATTAGCATACGTCCGGGTGCATATCTACGCACAGGCAATCTATCTCCTACGGAACACAGCTATGGATATGGCACAACCCGCAGCAACCGGCTGGCTCATTCACGACCTTCCACCAGCGCTACAACCGCTGGGCTATGGCATACTCCTGATAGCCTTCCAACTCCCCTGGGCATTAGGCTCGTCGGCGAGCGGATTCATACGTGCATATGGCGGATTCAAGCTCACCTTCGCAATGACTTCCTTATGCTACTTCATCTCAACATTATTGTGGATCATATTCTTTGTCCACCACAATTCGAGGGAGAAGCTTACTGAAACACAGCAAACTTCCGCATAATAGAGTAGAATAAGCACAGTTGAGCGCTATGCTGGATACCACAACCACAAATCAGAGAGCTCTTTCAGTCTTGAGCAGGACCTATACCACAAACGCCGTTGTACTGCGGCGAGCACCGTTTGGCGACCATGGAGCACTTCTGACATTGCTTACCCCAACGGAAGGCAAGGTTCCTGCTATTGTCCGTGGGTTGAAACGTCCAGCCAGTTACTTGGCAGGACATTTAGAACCCCTCGCCCTCGTGACAGTCGGAATAGCTCGAGGGCGTAACCTTGACGTTATAACGCAAGCTCAACTCTGTCAAGTGTTTCCTCATCTCCGCGAAGATGTCTATCGTGTAGCCGTTGGCTGGTGTGCTGCTGAAATCATAGACTATCTTCTCGATCAGCGCCAGGAGTCTTGCCAGACGTATAATCTCTTCCTCGCTCTTCTTCGCCAACTTAATACGGCGGCTAATCCTGACATCCTGCTTGGTTTCTTTGAAATGCGACTACTCACGATCCTCGGCTACCGGCCGGTGCTCTGGCAATGTGCTATGTGCAGTAGCCCTAACCAGGAAATTGAAGGGCACTTTGCTGCCGCTCAAGGCGGATGGATCTGCAAAGCATGTGCCGTTACAGTTTCCAGTAGTCACAGATTATCTCTTCCTGCACTCAACCTACTACGATGCTTCCAGGTCGGGTACCTGGCGGACCTTGATCGTCAAGAGGTACCCCAGCCCGTGCTTTCCGAAGCGATGCAAACCCTGAACGAGCTCGTGCAAATGATCGCAGAACGTACGCCGCGTACACTCAGCCTACTCAATCGCATTCGATCACAGAGAACCTCCCTCCTTCCAGGGGCACAACCCGAGAAACTCACCTCCTTGTAACCTCTCCGTCACGTGTTAGGATATGCAGCGCATTGCAATGCTCACGGACGGACGTGTGACAAGGTAGAAAGTCTTCAGCCAGTGACCTGGCTGATCGCAGGAGGAGATATGGCTAAAGGCTCAGTCGGGAGAGTTGTTCAAATCATCGGTCCGGTGGTCGATATCGAGTTCCAAAGCGGAGAATTGCCTGGCCTCCTCAACGCAGTTCAGATTCCAGCACCAGCAATCGCCGAAAAATCCCGCGGCGTCGGAACGGGCAGTGGTGACTACATCATCCTTGAAGTAGCCCAACACATCGGCAATAACTGGGCACGCTGCGTTGCGATGAGTTCAACCGACGGCTTACTCCGCAATACCGAAGCCATCGATACAGGATCTCCAATCTCAGTTCCTGTTGGACCCGCTACATTAGGACGCCTCTTCAACGTGCTTGGTCAGGCGACTGATGGTAAGCCAGACCCTGAAGGGGCTGAGTGCTGGCCAATTCATCGACCATCTCCATCATTCACTGAGCAGACTACCGAAGCACAGATTTTTGAAACAGGTATTAAGGTCATTGATTTGATTGCTCCAATCCGTCGAGGAGGTAAAGTCGGAATCTTCGGAGGAGCCGGTGTAGGGAAGACTGTTGTCATTACCGAACTCATTAACAACGTAGCAAAGCAGCATGGTGGCTACTCTGTCTTTGGCGGTGTAGGTGAGCGTACTCGCGAAGGAAATGATCTCTACTATGAAATGGAAGAGGCCGGCGTTCTAGGACGGGCAGCACTAGTTTTCGGACAAATGAATGAACCACCGGGTGCCCGGCAGCGAGTTGGTCTCACAGCATTGACAATGGCCGAATACTTCCGTGACCAAGAAGGCCGTGACGTACTACTGTTCATCGATAACATTTTTCGATTTACCCAAGCTGGATCGGAAGTATCCACGCTTCTCGGTCGCCTCCCCTCAGCCGTAGGCTACCAACCTACACTAGCAGTGGATATGGGGCTACTTCAGGAACGTATCACGTCAACGACCAAAGGCTCTGTGACATCATTCCAAGCTGTATATGTTCCAGCCGATGACATTACCGACCCCGCTCCGGCAGCGGTATTTGCTCACCTTGATGCAACTCTCGTTCTTGATCGAGCAATCTCCGAACGCGGTATCTACCCAGCGGTTGACCCCCTAGCTTCCACTAGCCGCATCCTGGACCCTCTCGTGGTCGGCGATGAACATTACCGAGTAGCTCGACAAGTTCAGCAAGTACTGCAGCGTTATCGAGATTTACAAGACATCATAGCCATTCTCGGCGTTGATGAGCTGTCAGAAGACGATAAGCTGATCGTCTCTCGAGCACGCAAACTGGAACAGTTTATGAGTCAGCCGTTCTTCACCGCCTATTCCTTCACCGGTCGTGAGCCTCGCTACGTTTCCCGAGCGGATACTGTTCGTAGTTTTCGAGAAATCGTCGAAGGTGTACACGATGATCTTCCTGAAGGTGCATTCAGCTATTGTGGGGCTATAGAGGACGCCATCAAGAAGGCAGGGAAAGGGTAGCATGCCATTTCGCCTCGAGATTGTGACGTTAGATCGCTTAGTCTTTGCAGAAGATATCGATTTTGTCGTAGTACCTGGGAGCGAAGGTGAGCTCGGTATTTTAGCTCATCATGCACCATTGATCAGTACTCTAAAACCAGGCGAGCTGCGTATCCGGCGTGGCAATGACGTAGAGTACTACGCAATTGGCGGAGGCTTTGTCCAGGTCCGCCCTGACAAGGTCGTCGTTCTGGCAGACATTGCTGAGCATGCTGACGAAATTGATGAATCTCGTGCACAAGAAGCGCGGGAGCGAGCTGAGCAAGAGATTCGAGATTTTCCAGAGCGTGCTGCCGAAGCACGAGCGACATTACGTTTCGCTCACGCTCGACTTCAAGTTGTACAACGACGTGCTACGCGCTCGACGAGACGTCCCCCTGCGAGGGATAATCCGTAGGCTAGGTCAGAGAGTATAATCCTCACTGCCACGAAGGATCTGAGCCAGCGATGAATATGCACATAGGCATTGATCTCGGAACGACCAACGTACTAGTCTACGTTGAGGGCAAAGGAATTGTTCTCAATGAACCTTCAGTTATTGCTGTCTACACTGAAGATGGCAGCGTCCGTGCAGTAGGGGATGAAGCGCGAGAAATGCTCGGTCGAGCGCCACAAATGGTCTCTGTCTATCGTCCTATGCGCGACGGCGTGATTGCTCACTATAGCGTCACTGAAGCTATGCTCTCGTACTTTTTACGCAAAGTATCTGGACGCTGGCGTTTCTTTGCTCCTGATGTCATGGTTTGTATTCCCGGCGGCGCCACCAGCGTCGAGAGCCGTGCAGTGAGACACGCTACGCTCGCCGCTGGTGCACGCAATGCTTATCTCATTCCTGAACCGCTAGCAGCAGCACTAGGCGCTAATGTACCAATCGATGGACCGGACGGGAACCTCGTTGTTTCTATAGGAGGAGGTACGACTGAAGTTGCCGTCATCTCTCTCAATGGCATTGTCGTAAAAAATTCAATCCGTGTCGGCGGTAACAAGCTTGATGATGCCATTGCAGCGTATATCAAACGCCAACACAATCTACTAATCGGTGATCGCGCTGCAGAAGAAGTCAAAATTCAAGTAGGCACAGCCCTTCCGTTAGAGCGTGATCTCGAATGTGATGTCCGTGGGCGTGATCAAGTGTCTGGCATGCCTCGTAGCGTGACTATTCGCTCGACCGAAGTTCTCGAAGCCATTAGCGAGCCGCTGCAACAAATCGTTGAGATAGTGAAATCCGTCTTGGAGCGTACTCCCCCCGAGCTGGCTTCTGATATCTACAACAAGGGCATGATCATGACCGGTGGAACGGCAATGCTACGCGGCCTGGATACGCTCATGGCTCAGGCAACGGAGATTCCGTGCCAAATCGCGGAAAATCCAATGAACTGTGTAGCCCTTGGCACGGGAAAAGCTCTCGAGGAACTCAACATTCTCAAGCGTAGCCTTGTAGAGGTGTAGGGATCCGCTGAATGGAACCAGAACTAGCCAGTCTAACTACCGAGGAGCAAAATCCGGCCAGCCTACACCTGGACAGGATGAACGCACTCGAAATCGTCCAGCTCATGAACGAAGAAGATCGTCGCGTTCCTGAAGCAATTGCTACCCAGCTTCCACAGATTGCTGCCGCCATTGATGCCGTTGTAGAGCGCATGCACCGCGGAGGACGCCTCTTCTATATCGGTGCGGGAACAAGTGGACGCTTAGGAGTACTTGATGCTGCAGAGTGTATTCCAACCTTTAGTACTCCTCCAGATAAAGTGCAAGCAATTATTGCTGGTGGAACACGCGCTCTAACCAGACCAGTAGAGGGGGCAGAAGATGATTATGCTAGCGGAGAAGCTGCAGTTGCGCAATACTCCATCGGTCCAGACGATAGCGTAGTCGGTCTTTCAGCAAGCGGTAGAGCACCCTTTGTTCTGGCAGCTCTTGCTAAAGCCCGCCTCAAAGGATCGCTTACTATCGGGATCTGCTGTACTGCACATTCTTCCTTAGCGGACTACAGTGATATTATTATAGCGCCTATCGTTGGCCCAGAAATCCTCACAGGTTCTACGCGACTTAAAGCTGGCACCGCGCAAAAGCTGATCCTCAATATGCTTAGCACAGGTACAATGGTCCGGTTAGGCAAATGTCTCGGCAACTTAATGGTTGACCTTCAGCCAACGAACGCCAAGCTTCGAGATCGAGCAGCCCGCATACTACAAGCAGTTACAGGCTGCACAAGGGATGAAGCGTACCAAAGCCTACAAGAAGCGGGGTTTGAAGTAAAAGTTGCCATTGTCATGCGGCAGCGCAAAGTGGACTGCTTTACCGCCGAACATCTTCTGGAAATGGCAGATGGTCATTTGCACAAAGTGCTCCACAGTTAGCAACGGTGTGGTACACTCAGGGGCAAGAAGTAAAGTAGCGGTAGCAAAGCGTTTCTGAGAGGCCAGCAATCTCGTTTAGTTCCCCCACTTCCAGAGCTCTTTCGCCGTCTCTTCGAGTTGTATAAGGTCCTTTTTCACTAAGAACGGTAAGGATTTCTAGTGTCCTATTCAGATATCACCCTCGTCTGTCGAGATTGTAACTCCCGCTTCCTATTTACTGCGGGGGAGCAACAGTACTACGCAACCCACGGACTGACTCATCAGCCCTCCAGATGCCCATCCTGTCGTGCCCAACGTAAATCTCAACAAGGCTATGGAAATAGCCAGTTCGGCAGCCGCGAGCCAAGTGCTGGTCCTCGAGCGCCCCGCGAGATGCATCAGGTCGTCTGCTCTACTTGTGGGCGTGAGACTGAAGTACCATTCGCTCCCACACCTGGTAAGCCTGTCTATTGTCGAGATTGTTGGGAAGAGAAGCGTGGTAGCCGATCTTATGGCGCTCCAGCAGGGTATCGCTCAGATACACGCTTCTAAGACACCATCAACTACCATGAGATAAAAGTATGGTTGCCAGCGGGGGAATGGCAACCATACTATTTTTCTTTCGTATACTTTACGCTTGCACACTAGCCTGATGGGTGCTGCCATCTCGCACGTATGTGACAGTAAGCACCTGTCCACGCTCAAGCAGCCGCATGGTTCGAATAACATCCTCGGCGGATGTTATCGTGCTGCCAGCAAGCTCGGTGATCACATCTCCTATGCGGAGGCTAAGCTTGCTGGCCAAGGAGCCTGCCACCACGCGCCCAATATAAGCACCTCGCATGGGAGCTAGCCCTTTTAGGGTCAAGATGCGTTCCGCATCTGCAACTGCCGCTCCTAGCGTGGGTTTGGCAGTGCTCGCAGCGAGGATAGTTTCAAGACGGCGACGATCAAATCCCACCACAACTTGGTCATCAATATCGATCACCGGCACGCCTTGCTGACCAGATTTTCGAATCATCTCATAGGCAGCAGTCTGGTCACGCGAAACGTCTTTTTCTGTATAGGAAATACCCTTCTGGGAAAGCCACGCTTTCACCTGCGTACAAAATGGTCATGTAGGGGTCGTATAAACGGTGGCGTTCATAAGCATCTCCCCAGTTTGTCTCATACCTAGATATGCCTATCATTAACTCATCTTACAAGGAACGTCAAGCTGCCGCTGCGAGAATCTCCTTGAAGAAGGTGGTCGTTGAGATGTCTATTCGCTGTTCAGGTTTTTCTCACTCCTCGTAGTGAAGACCACCTAGAGTCGCTGTCATTTATTTCTCGCCGGTAGGCTGCTGCTCTGTCCTTGCCCACCGCCCTTTATCTCTCAAGGTTGCCTCAGGTCAGGGTGGAAAGGGTAAAATGGCTTATAAGATCATAGGCTGCGCTACGCTAAGGGTTTTACTTACCTGTCCGTAGATAATCAATGATCATATTATCTACGACTTGCTCAACCGGAGCATGATCATCTGTAAAGATGAGCCCTGGCGCAGGATGATAGACGGCGGTATGCCTAATCGCCTCCTCACCTAAAGCACGCAGTACCGGGTTATTCAAGTGCTTCATGTGGGTTGCTAGATTTGACAGGGATGTCGGATCATTATTTGCCACAATAAGTGTATTAAGAATTAACGTTCCTGGTGGAGATGGCACATCTATCAAGTAAACGGCACGAAAATCTGTGCTCATCGTCCGGGCAATGTCATCAACAAGCTGAAAGTCTTTCGCCGTGCGGCCTACATTGATCACGACGCTACCATCAGGTGTGAGGTGATGGGCAACTTCTCGGAAGAATTCCTTCGTTGTTAACTGAAAGGGAATATAGGGAGTGTGATAGGCATCAATACTTATCAGATCATATAAAGCATGCGTCGTACGCAAGAAATAGCGCCCGTCTTGGGCTATTGTCCGGATATTCGGCTCATGGAGATCAAAGTATTTTCGACCAATTGCAATAATCTCGGGATCAATTTCTACTCCATCGATCGGCAGCCCTGGATAGAAGTAGCTGAGTTCCTTAGCCATGGTACCAGCCCCCATGCCGATAATGGTTGCTTTGTTAATCCGGTTGGGGGGGTGTAAAGGATTAAAATATGGTGCAATAAGGACATAATCCCAATAAGCGCGTGTCAGATGCGCTAGGGGGTTGGGGTTATTGTGGGATGAAGGATTATACACAGAGTGAATGGCGATACCTTCATTCAGTAATAATAATCGAGTGCCGTGATCATTAATAACCTGTATGAAATTGTATGGCGATTCCTTCTCTGTAATCATGCCAGGTTCAGGTTTGATAACAGCAGGTGGAAGTAGTAGCAAAACTACTCCAATAAATACACATAACCACGGCCAACGCTTACCAAGACCAGCAACCGAAACGACTAATAGGACGAGACCAAAAGTAATCAAAGTACGCGCTGTCCCAATAGTAGGAATAAGAACAAGAACAGCAAGAAATGTCCCCACAATGCTTCCTACTGTAGAAAGTGCATATAAACCTCCAGATACATTACCAGCCTGCTCTACGTGTTTTACTACTAACCTGATAGCATACGGTGAAACACAACCAAGTAGAGTAATAGGAACGATAAAAAGTAGTATTGTACCGAGGAGAGATCCTAAGAAGGCACCAATGGAATATGTCGCAAAAGCATTTAAAGACAACAGCAAGATAGGGCGTGACACGAACGGTATGACAATGAGCCCTATTGCCGCAACTCCTGTTATAAGATAGAGATAGCGCGAATCAGGATAACGATCAGCGAGACGCCCACCCAGATAATAGCCAGCGGTCAGATAAAGGAGAATGAGTCCGATAATATTTGCCCAAACAAAAAGACTCGTGCCAAAGTATGGTTCCAGTAGGCGGGAAGCGGCCATCTCTGCCCCCAGGGAAGCAGAGCCGGCAACCACCACTGTGACGCGTAACATTAATGGACGTTCTCCGAGCGCCAACCGTCCTGATCGTGCCGCCTCTGGCGGAGAAGCGTTCTCTCCAGGCGACTGACTTACATCCGTGCGCACGCCACCTCACCATCACCGTGGAAGACTCTTGTGATCAGAGTACGAGGCAAGCTTGTCCTCGTCAATGGAGCAAATAGCAAGCACCTCTCGTGACAGCTACGTCCGTCAAACAACCACGAGATCTCGTATTGAGAGGTGGCGGATCCTAAAGCTGTTGGTAAAATCCCTTCCAATATCGTTATACTTGATCGTTAGCTCAAGGTGATGGAGCTCACCTGGCCATGACTATCGCATGGAAAGTGCTCTACGGCTAATAGCTCCTACGTTCGTGCAACTCAAAACTGGATAAAGAACGTAGGAATGTGTACAGCAACATCTAAATCCAGCGCACTGCGCAGATACCACATCTATCTGTCTCGTTTATCCCGTTGTCTCAGATCGTATAGCTCTTGTCCTTTCTCGATATGCAATACTGAAAACACGATGTAAACGAGGAGGAGAGGGCCAATGATACCCCCTCAAAACTTCTTGAACTGGCGACTTACTGTTAGTGTCGGCTTCATTATGAGTATGCTTCTTGGTATCCTAGCGCTCTCTGCTCGCCCATTTGAGCCTTCGATACCTTGGGTAGGATCATCACACTCAGGTAGTCCATTCCTCGATGCATTACTGATAGCTCTAGCATTACTATGCCTTTTAGGTAGTGTGCTGATTGCATCCGTACTCAAACCAAACCGCCGTCGTAAACGTAAAGATGATGAGTGGGAACAAGTTATTGAACAGGGACCAACGAACTGGACACTCATTCTTACCGTTCTGGTGATCTCGCTGCTCCTCACCGTCACTCTGTTCTTCCTTATTCTTCACTTCCTAAGCTCCAGTGTCTTAGGAAGTAACTATGGAACGGCCGGTTCACCACACCTCCCCGCACCTGCTTCACAACTACCTCCAAACTTCGGCGTCGCTGTGCCACCGATCCTTAGCTCCCCACCAGGACTACCGTCATGGTTCTTACACTCCATCATCCCTACGCTAGCCATCCTCTTCATTCTGCTCCTGGTGGGGTCCCTCGTCCAGGATTTTCGCCAGCGCCGGACGAAAGAGTGGGGAGAAGTGCTTGACGGCCAAACCACCGCCGCTAACATCATCGAAGAGGGAATCGACGCTCTACAAAATGAACCAGACCCTCGCCGTGCTGTCATCCGTGCCTATGCCCGAATGGAAGCAACCGCAGCGCGCCAAGGGGTTCCCCGTCGAGTCGCAGAAGCTCCCTTCGAATTTCTCGAACGGCTAGTCGATAGGACTCGTGCGAGTCCAGATCCCGTAGTACGACTCACCCTTATTTACGAGCAGGCTCGCTTCAGCCATCACATCATCACAGCCGCAATGAAAGAAGAGGCCATCACCCTGCTAGTGCATATCCGCGACGAGCTAGACCAGCATGCCTACGCAGAGCAGCAGGAACTGACCGTGCCATGATCAAGCATTCACTCCGTTCTGCTGGTATCCTCGCCATTCTCGCTGTCGTACTCGTCTTCACCGTAGGCTACATCTCCCCTAAACTTCTCCCAATAGCCATCTTTATTAATCTCCTTGTCTGGCTTGCACTCTCTATTTGGATACTCGTACGTCTCATCCTTCACTGGCACCCTTACTTAGCCATCGATAACTTTCGTAGCGCGCTTGCTCGCATACCGGCTGAACAGTCCGTACCATTGGAGCTCACCGAGACGGTTAATGCCGTCCGATTTGGTGCTACGTCAAACTTCGACTTCTACTATCGCCTGCGCCCAATCCTTATTAACATAGCCATTCACCGTTTAGCTCGCCATAGTCTCGACCTCGAACAACAGCCTGAGTTAGCACAACAAGCACTTGGTGTGATCGCCTGGGACCTCATCCGTCCTGATCGACCACCACCAACTGAACGTCAGCGCCACGGTGTAGCCCTGCGCGATATAGCCGCGACTATAGCAGTGCTAGAGGAGTTATAAAAAGCGTGATGCTCGATATACCGACCGTCAGCAGCATTTCTTCTCAACTACTCGATGAGCTTGAACGAGTCATTATTGGGAAGCGACAAGTACTCAACCTCATACTCACTGCCATCCTGGCAGATGGCCATGTCCTTTTAGAAGACTATCCCGGCCTAGCAAAGACGTTGACTGCCGCTTCTTTCGCTCAAGTTCTTGGACTAAACTTCAAACGTATCCAGTTCACCCCTGATCTCTTACCAGCCGATGTGACAGGTTCATCCATATATAATCAACGCACCCAAGACTTTGACTTTCGATACGGTCCTGTCTTTACGAACATCCTGCTTGCTGATGAAATCAATCGTGCCCCTCCAAAAACACAGGCTGCTTTACTTGAAGCAATGCAAGAGCACCAAGTAACCGCTGATGGCACTACAAGGCCACTGCCAGCCCCCTTTCTCGTACTAGCTACCCAGAATCCTATTGAATATGAAGGTACATATCCGCTGCCCGAAGCCCAATTAGATCGTTTTCTTATGCGCTTAAGTATTGGTTATCCCTCACGAATAGAAGAATGGGAGATGTTGCAACGTCGAATGGATCGACGGCAAGACTCCATCCAGCTAAAACAAACCGTCGATGCTTCCACACTCATCGCCATGCAGCGAGCACTGGAGCAGGTGCATGTCTCCGAGAGTATTAGTTATTACATCGTAGACCTCGTCGAAGCCACGCGGCGTAATCCACGCGTCCAGGTAGGGGGCAGTCCACGGGGTACTCTAGCGATTCTCAAGCTTGCACGTGGTCAGGCAGTGCTTCATGGTCGTGATTACGTTATCCCTGAGGATGTGAAGGGAATTGCTGTTCCTGCTCTGGCGCATCGTATAATGCTTACACCTGAGCAGTGGGTTCAGCGCACCCCTCAACGAACCGTGATCGAACAGTGCCTGGCAGAAGTGCCGACGCCGCCAACAGTAGAACCTGCGCCAGTAAGGTGAAAAGCTATATCACCACGAAATTCGGCTTCTACACCGTTCTGAGCGCAGCACTTCTACTCGTCGCACTCGCCACAGGTCACACAGAAATTTTACTTTTTTCTGTACCTTTCTTCACCACAATTCTGGGGGGACTCGTTCTCGCAGGTCATCTTCCCACCATCGCTGTTCAGACGTCGCTAGCGCGGTCACGTACGCTCGAAGGGGAACGCGTGCCTTTCTCCGTGACCGTATCTGCCAACCCTTCTTTCTTCCGATGCGACGTTGTTCCTCTCTTAACTGCGGGGCTGACCTTACCTGTTTCTGAACAGAGCCGGGCATTTCCCATGTGGACACCGGAACCGCGGCGGCTGGAGCTCTCACTGCAGGCGGAGCGCTGGGGGGCATTCTTCATCGGCAGTGTGCTCGTACGCACCTGGTCTCCTTTTGAACTCCTCGCCTGGCAAGCTACCTTTGTAGAGAGTCATCCCCTGCGGGTGTATCCCCGTGTTCAACGTCTCCGTGCCATACCGAGTCCGTGGAAGACGAGTGCGCTAGCCGGCAACGAGGTTGCCCGCGACGGTGGTCGCGGCATCGAGTTCGCTGACGTGCGGGAGTTCACGGCGGGCGACGAGGTACGGCACATCAACTGGCGGGTGAGCGCCCGCCATGGCAGTCTGATGGTCAATGACCGTCATCCGGAGCGAAACGCCGATGTCGTCATCTTTCTCGACACCTTTGAGGATCTCACCGGAAGGGAGATAAGCAGCCTCGATGTGATCGTTCATCTGGCAGCCGATCTGGCTCAAACCTACCTTGATCGGCGCGATCGAGTGGGAATCATCGGTTTTGGCGGTGAGCTGCGCTGGCTCGAGCCCGGACTGGGGGATCGCCAGTACCTCCGTATCGTAGAGGCGCTTCTCGACACCCGAGTCGTGCTGAGCTATGCGTGGCGCGATGTAGCAACGATACCGGCACGAGCACTGCCGCCGAGCGCTCTCATCATCGGGCTGACACCGCTCCTCGATGAACGCAGCGTCACCGCCTTATTAGATCTTCACGGGCGAGGGTTCCAGCTCGTCATTGTCGAAGTATCTCCTCTCGCCTTCCTGCGCCTTCCACGTGATGAGGTGACGGCCCTGGGAGCAAGACTGTGGCAGTTACGCCGGCGGCTGAATGCCGACCGCTATCTCCAGCGCGGGATCCCTTTTGCGACGTGGACGCCCGACCGTTCGGCACAGAGTATTGCCGAGGAGCTCCGGAGCACCCAACGATGGCTCTACAGAGTCCGCGTCTAGGCGTATCCCTGCTGGCTATTTTCTTAGCTCTTGTCAACGGTACGCTCTTACTACTTCAGCTACACTTCGCCATCCTCGCCGTCGCCTGGCTTGTCGCTCTTGGTGCCATCATCGTGGGGCTGTGGCAATCCCGGTACTTCCCTTTTTATACTGGTTTAGCACTACTTACTGTGCTATGGATACTCGCTTTCATTGGATCAGGATATTCTCTTAACTTGATTGCTCTGCCAGGCGGCCTCACCCTATGGGGGAGCGCGGAGCTCGGGGAGTGGGCGATCTCGCTCACGTGGATCCGTTCGGTGGATTCTCACCTGCACACCCAGCGCTGGCTGATGGGTTTAGCCATAGCGGGCGTTGCCAGCGTCATCGAACTCGCTCTCGTAGCGTTCGCTCTTCTTCCCATCGCGAATACGTTGTTGCTAGAAGTCGCTGGCGTTCTGGCAGGAGGGAGTCTCGTAGGGCTCGTAGCAGCCCTTCTGGCGCGTATCGACTTCGAGCAGACTGGATAGCTACTGAGGCGAGGGGCTAGATGTTCTATTCGTGGAGGGCTCCATCTGGTGAACCGTGATGAGCGTGCTGACTTCCGCGAGCTGCTCCTTCTCCACTACGCCCCCTTACGTGCTCTCCTATTTGCCGGCGCCGGAGGGGGTACTCCTTTGGGCATCGCCTGCGGTCTTGTTTTCATCATGACGCAGAGACCTGTTCTCTTCGGAGCGGCGGCAACAGCGTTAGCAGCAGGCCTGGTCGCAGCGCTTAGCTACCGGGCTGCCCATCGGCGTCCAGCGTCAGATTTCGCGGCCGTCCTCGTATGGACGCTCGCTACCATTCCCTGGCTCGGCCTCACTGCCTGGCACTTTCAACACACGCTGCAGATCCTACCCCTCCTTATTGGCAGTCTCATGATCGCCGCCGGCGCAGAGCTGCTCTGGCAACCGTTTTTCCACGCTGCTCTCGTCCGCTTTGCCAGGCTCCCACTGGATACTCTCATGCATGAAGCCCTCCGCGAGCACTATGGGGACGACTGGACGGCGTTCCAGCAAAAAATCAGCGCCGACCTTCGGGAAGCGCAGCGGCTTCGCAAGCAATCCGCTTCCAGCCCTACCACTCATTCTAAAGAGTCGTAAAACGGCGCCGATTGTCCCACAATGGCGACTCAATGATGTGGAGCTTTACCGCCTCTCCCTTTCCCTTCCTGCTGCGTACCGGTGTTTTCCTTACCGCGGCCAGAAGGTTACTAAGCCGGCCTTGAGATCAGCATTCACCGATCGCTTGCCGCCCTCGGTTCTTCGCCGGCTCTGGTTTATCTGGATGTCCTCTCTGACGCAGCAGTTCTCTATTCGCTATCCTTCTGTGCTGCGATCATTATTGGAGGACGATTCTCTTCTCCAAGCAGACGGATTCGTTAATCGAGACCGTCTCGAAGCGGTTCTTGCCGACCGGCAATTGACGCGCCTCAATGCGCATGCTCTACTTGCCAGTGCCATGACCGAATTGTTTTTGCGCGGCTTACACTCGGCTGGTTTGAATTACCAATGGAGGTGACGGACTTGTCCCCCATACGGTTGAGTACGTCTGCTGTTTTCGATGGTCAGGATGGTGAGGGCGTTATCATGGACTCCTCCGCTGGCCGTCTGTTCACCCTCAATCCGGTGGCTACCGCCATCTTCATAGCGCATCTACAGTATGACAACGAGACGGATGCGACGGCTTATCTCATGGAGCGGATAGACGCTGAGGAGGAAACCTTACTTCGTGGTGTTCAACATTTGCTAGATGGCCTCGCAGAAGCGCAGCTCTTGGAACGATAGTAAGGTACTCGAGGAAATGGGAGGCAATTGCTGAGGGTATGAAGCAGTTTTACGACGTAAGCCGAAAGCTTGCTCCTCGCCTTCGTGCATATGGCTGGTATATTGGAGCTGCTCTGCTCCTGACCGGACTTGTGGTCGGTGTCGACGTGCTTCGACCGCTCCTGTATCGCTCGTTATTTGATCGCGCGATTGCCAAGTCCAACTACGTGTTAGTGATTCAACTGCTTGCTGGCTTAGTGTTCCTGGCACTGGCTCGTACGGCTCTCGCTGCCGGTGAGAGCTATGCGCGCTCCCAGGTAGGCGATCGTATCACCAATCACTATCGTCGCGAAGTCTTCACACATGCTGTGCATTTGCCGATGGCCACCGTCGACAATACGGACAGCGGCATCTTAGTAAATAGAATCACGCGCGAGAGCGGTACCATCGGGATGGTTGTTTCCGAGCAGCTCATTCCGATGATTGCCACCGTGATCCGCATCATCGGGTTTGCGGTCTTGCTACTCGTTATCGACTGGAAGATTGGCTTGCTGTCGGTTATCACGTTCCCGCTTACGCTGTGGCTTACCGGGCGCTCCAGTCGGGAGAATCGTGACCTCGACAAGCAGTACTTGACGTTGATGGACAGAGGACAGAGCTTTCTCCAAGAAGTGCTATCGAACATCCGGGAAGTGCGGACGGCAGGGCAGGAAGCCCATGAGGTGGAGCGATGGAACGAGTGGCTAGGCTCGTATATGCGCATCAGTGTCAAGTTCAAGCTGGCACGGGAGTTTCGCTTCGGTTTGGTGTACCAACTGATCGACGGTATCGGGTTGGCGGTGGTGTATGGGTTCGGGGCGGAGCAAATCATCGCCGGGAGCTTCACCTTGGGCGGTCTCGTCGCTGCGGCCAGCTATGCAACCCAGTTGTATGCCTCTCTGAAGACGGCGATGCTCGCTCAAGTCATGGCAGGGCCAGTATTCAACGCCTTGCAGTCTGTCGAGTCGATGCTCGCCCAGCCCCGAGAGTGGCCGGATGCGGGATCT
>JAMDCW010000035.1:0-6976 GCA_023489405.1 Chloroflexota bacterium | reverse complement strand
CGGGATCTGCCTCCCTCGGTACGTCACGGGGGCGTCTGGAGTTCGATCACGTGAGTTTCTGCTATCCTGGCACCTCCAGCGGCGTGCGAGACGTCTCGTTCTGTATCGAGCCGGGGGAGTTTGTCGGAATCGTCGGTCCGAGCGGGGGTGGCAAGAGCACGATCATAGATCTCTGTATGCGCTTTTACGAGCCCGAGCGGGGCCACATCCTACTGGATGGTCAAGATATTGCGGCCGTGCCGGCGCACGAGTTGCGCTCTGCCGTCGGGCTGGTAGCTCAAGACTTGGCGCTCTGGAACGCGCCTGTCAAAGAGAATTTGCTCTACGCGTTACGGCGGACCATGCCGTGGGATGAGGTCGTCGAGGTATGCCGGAAAGTGAGGGTTGATGACTTCGTACACCGGTTGCCGAAGGGCTACGACACGGTCGTCGGACCGCGCGGCGTGAAGCTTTCCGGTGGAGAGCGACAACGCATCGCGCTGGCCCGGGTCTTCTTGAATGAGCCGGTGATCATCTTATTCGATGAGGCTACTGCCGCGCTGGACACGATCACGGAGGCTGCAGTGGTGGAGGCGGTAGCAGTTCTGGCAGCCACGAAGACCCGGATCGTCGTTGCTCACCGGCTCGCTACCGTCGTTGCGGCTGACCGCATCCTCGTCATAGATAACGGCGAGGTTGTAGAGGCAGGAAAGCCCTCGGACTTGCTACTCCGAGGCGGGTTGTACGCTCGTTTGTATGCGACGCAAGAACTCGCACGGTAGAGGTCACCATCTCAAGAGCGACGTGAACAATGGAGAGGATGTAGCTGACAGCGTGGGAACGCGATACGCTGGCGATCGGTCTTTCCAGCTTTCGCGCTACTGCGCTACCGGCAGGCAACGATCGGTCGTCCTCAGCGCTGAAGGGTCTGTATGGTCGATCGCACCTACGGACGGGGAACACACTCGCACTGAGACGATACTGACGGTAAGGGCGGCGTGCTTTAGGAGGTAGCGGCGGCGGAATAGTGGGGAGGGGTGTGCAACAGGGCGAGCAGATTGTCGATCTGCAGGTACAGTGTCCAGATGCCGCCGGCGATATCGGTGATCGTGCTCCACAGATTGCTCTGCGCCTGTAAAGCGGGCTCAACGTGGGAGAGGATACTCACGTAGCTCACGTGGATCCACATCGGGGCGCGCTCACGCAGCTTGAGCGACTCTGCATTCGGGATATAGGTATCGGAGTGATCGGCGACGATGAAGACCGGCGTATGGAGATGAGATAGATGTATCTCTGGTGACAGGCTTGCCAATAGACGTGGCATCGGCGCGGGAAGAGCGGCGATCAATGCCGCGACGCGTGACGGGTCGCGATTTTGCAGCAAGCGTAGCAAGGCTCGCCCGCCAGGGCTCAATCGTTCCTTGGGGACGCGGTACCAGTTCGGAGCGACATAGTGGCTTGGTGAGGGATCGTGCAAGAATGGCTGGAACACTGTCTTGTCGGAGGCGGTGGGCAAGAGGGCTACTAAGCTGCGAGCGACGACGACGACGACCCATGGATCGGTCTTGTAATGGTAGAGCCGCCCGTGGTAGGTATAGGTATTGGTGGTGATGAGCTGAATCATACTGGCATTGCTCGCGTACCCGGCTAGATCTGCCAGAGCCCGGATAGGCGGCGCTGGTGAGCGCTCGAGGGCGAGCAGTCCGAGGGTGGCGCCGACGCAAAATCCTACGTAGTCGATATCGCCAGGGCGCACTTGGGGCATAGTCTCAAAGCGGCGCAGCATCGAACGGACATCGGTGAAGCTTGCCGGCGTCAGCTCTTCACGGAGCAAGTCGGGAAAATCCGGTACGAGCACGACGTAGCCCGTACGGGCGAGCATCTTCGCGAACTCCACGAGCGGTGGATACTTCCGTCCCTGGGGGAGCAAGCCATTGACGATGAAAATGCCCGGATGCCTGCCGCCTCCTGGTGGCAGGTAGAGGTCGGAGACGATCGCTCCTTCAGCGCCCTTAACGGTGAAAGTCTGTACACGCGGGGTGCCGAGCAAGGCGCTGATCGGGCCAGCGGGGACTCCCGGTATTGTCGACAGCAACACGAAAAAACTGGCTGGGGCAACCCGGACGGTAGGGAGCTGGATCACTAACAGGAGTGCGAGAGCGAGGAACAGGGCAAGCTGGGAGCGGTGGCAAGAACGGGACCTGTCCTGAAGAAAAGCAGCGCTATCCGCCATTACGGCACTACCTCTTCGCTATATCGCCGAGCGTATGGCCTACGTTAGCACCAGCCCCAGAAGGGAGTACGTCACTACCCGAAATTGTAGCTGACAGCACGTATAGGATTGTGGCGGTCCGAATGCCTGCGGGAGGTCGGAGGGAATGGGAGTAGCGCTAGGCGGACGATAGTAAGCAAGGAGTGTGTAGCAACGCTACTCTTTCGGAGCATCAGGCGTACCGTGGGTATTTTCTCCCAGCAACCGGCGGTATACCGTGAGATACTGGAGCATGTGCTGCTGCAAGACGTACGCAGAACGTGACACTTCCGGCTTTTCAAGTCCCCGTCCAATCGCCAGCAGCGATCGATGGAAGCGCAGCCAGCCTTCGGAGGACAACGTCAGCAAAATAGTGCGACCGGAACGCTCGCGTTGCAAGAGGCCGTGAGCAGCCAGGCGGCGCACGATGTCAGACACGGTATTCTTATCGGTACTCAGCTCATCGATGAGCTGAGTCGCTGTGGCTTGCTCGCCATGCATCTCACGATAGGCCACCCAGAGCAGGGTATGCTGCTGGGGCTCCGTCAATCCTGCTTCCTGACAGCTTTCTTCGAGCGTGTGGACGAGGCGGCGGAGCGTAGAGCGCACATCGACCAAGAGAGCGAGTGCTTCTGCTGTCAGGGTAGGTCTCTCAGCGAAGAGTTGCATGGTCATCTCCTCATTAAAAAAAGCGTCGATAGCTTGCATATGGACAAATAGTACGAGTGTCGTACAATAACAGGGGTCGATTATAGGGGATCGGTAGATTGGGAGCAGGTGTGTCCGCATCGCCACGTCCAACGTCAGCCAAGCGCTCGCTCTTCAACGAACCGGTGGCCTTAGGTTCTGGGCTATGGGGTGGTTTGCGCAATGGTAGCCAGCGTGCAACCGCTACTCTTGTCCTTTTCGCGGTGAGCATCGGCATAGGGGCTGGATTTGGTGCTGTTCTGTTTCGCAAAATGCTCACGCTCTTTCACGTTCTCGCTTTCGGCATCACGGGTAACGCTTTGTCCTTCCTCGGTGCATGGTCGGTCATTTTCGCTCCCATATTAGGAGGTCTGCTGGTAGGACCGATCGTCTATTTTTTTGCTCGGGAAGCAAAAGGGCATGGTGTTCCGGAAGTGATCGCGGCGATTGCGCTCCACGGTGGGCGCATCAGGCCGCGTGTTGTCGTTATCAAGGCGCTCGCATCAGCCCTCTGCATCGGCAGTGGAGGTTCGGCTGGACGCGAAGGCCCCATCGTGCAAATCGGCGCGGCTTTCGGCTCAACGATCGGACAGCTTCTGCACCTGCCGGAGGAGCGTATCCGTCTCTTCCTCGCTTGCGGAGCCGCCGGTGGTATCTCCGCCACCTTCAATGCGCCGATCGCCGGCGTATTTTTTGCGCTCGAGGTCATTCTCGATGAATTCGAGACCCGCGCCTTCAGCATGATCGTCATTGCCTCGGTGGTCGCTGATGTCATCGGCCGGAAATTCCTAGGGGATCATCCCTCATTCGAAGTTCCTCACTACCAGTTCGTCAGTCCGCTAGAGCTCATCCCGTACGCCATTCTCGGCCTCCTCTGCGGCCTAGCGGCCATTACCTTCAGCCGCATGCTCTACGGGATGGAAGACCTCTGGGATCACTGGCACATTCCCGAGTACCTCAAACCCGCCTCTGGTGGCATTTTGATGGGCTTGATCGGCTTATTAGCCTATCAGTTTCAACCACCATCTCCGGCGGGGCCGTCAGACTCCTACCTATTCGGCGTCGGCTACAACGGCATCGAACCAGCGCTCTTCAGCCAGCTTCCCTTAGTAGTGCTCTTGCTCTTTTTCGTCCTCAAGCTCTTTGCAACCTCAGTGACGCTGGGCAGCGGTGGCTCAGGCGGCGTCTTCTCGCCGTCGCTGTTTCTCGGGGCGATGCTGGGTGGAGCTTTCGGTACTCTCGTGCACGGCGCTTTTCCTACATGGAGCGCTCATCCTGGGGCTTACGCCATGGTGGGGATGGGTGCAGTCTTCGCCGGCGCCGCCCAAGCTCCAATCACCTCCGTGCTGATCATCTTCGAGATGACGGACAACTATACCGTCATTCTCCCGCTGATGACAGCAGTGGTGCTAGCCACTTTACTGGCACAGCGCCTCAGTCCGAACAACATCTACCTGCTGAAGCTTGTCCGGCGCGGCATTCAAGCACGCCAGCCAAAAGTGACTGATATTCTGGAAACGATCACTGTTGGTGAGATCATGACGACATCGGTCACGACGATAGCCGGCACTACCTCTTTGGAAGATGCTGCCGCTCTCTTCCAGAGCAGTGGTCACCATGGTTTTCCAGTGATCAATCAAGCAGGTGAGCTTGCTGGCATCGTGACGCTCTCCGACATCGAACGGGCGGCCGATATCGCCCCAGAGGGGGCCACCGTGGCAGATGTGATGACGAAGCAGATCATTACGGCGTACCCGGACCAATCCGTTGCTTCCGCGGTACAGCAGCTCGGCGCCCAGGATGTCGGGCGCATCCCTGTCGTGGACCGCCAGCAGCCACGGCATCTTGCCGGACTCCTCCGGCGTGCCGACATCATCAACGCGTACCACAGGGCGCTCACCACCCATCGGACTACCCAGACGCGAGTTGCCCGCTTGCAGACAGCGTCCGACGCCCGCTTCTTGTCGTACACCGCTGTCTCCGGCAGCCTGGCCGACGGTCGCAGGGTACGCGATCTCCATCTCCCAGCTACCAGCGTCCTCGTCTCGATCACGCGGCAGGGGCGAACCCTCATTCCGCGGGGCGACGTGCGCATTGCCAGCGGCGATGCTGTATTGCTCTTCGTTACTGCCGATGATGAGCAACCGATCGCTCAGGTCTTCACGGTGCCGGTGCCTTCACCACCGCCAGGTCCAGATGAGGTAGAAGCCGAGGCTGGCATAGCCGCGCCACACGATGTCGTGATGGCATCATCAGAAGACCGTGACCCTCCTCCTGACCATGAGGTTGTTAAGGAGAGCGCGGGAGAAGACGGCAGAGAGTCCGAGCAGGAAAGCTGCCAACGGGGGCATAGAACTGGCCAGTAAATGGTCTCATACAGTACAGTCTGTTCTCATGAAACGAAAAATCGGTGTCAGCGTTCTTAGTAACCAAGAGGAAACAAAAGGAGGAAGAGCCGCCGCATGTCTCGCTCATTGCAACCGGTAATCACACTGTGCCGTGCCAGCACAGAACCGGCGAACGGCACCTCTATGATCAGCTCTTTTGCCAGGCAGCACTGTGGGCTACGGCTGATCGTCCTGCTCAGCACCCTTGTCTCGCTCTTCGCCATCACCCCGGCTCAGGCTTTTGCGGCGCCTTCCTGTCAATTCGTCCTCGGTTTCGCCGTACTCGACGCGATGATCCCCCAGCAGGTAGGGCAATGCCTAGACAATGAGCAGCACAATCCGGTCAATGGCGACGCCATTCAGCACACGACAGGCGGTCTGCTCGTCTGGCGCAAAGCGGATAACTGGACGGCATTTACCGATGGCTACCGTACGTGGATCAACGGTCCTTATGGACTGGAAGAGCGCCTCAATACGCAACGCTTCGCCTGGGAGGCCAATCCCGATCACCTTCCCGTCATACCGGATCCTAACGTCGCCAATACCGATACGACGGCGGGGCATATGATCTACGTCGACTTACCCGCTCAGTCGCAGCCTGGCACGCACTACTTCTACTGTGACGATGACCCAGCGCTGCAGAGCTTGACGCCGGGGAATCTCGAAGTGTTCACGTCTTACCAGGTAGCCCAAGCGCTTTTCCCAGGCAATGTCCTGCATCGATCTTGCTAGAAGAGCCGCTTGCGGTGCCAAAGCCATGCGTCACAGTTCACCCCTATCGTCCAAATGGTGTAGCGTCATAGGACTTACAGGCTAACTTGTCTCACCACTACTAAATTCCGTCTACTATTGCCGCACACTCACACCTCAATCGAGTAACAAGAGAAAACGCGATGCCCCTGCGGAAGGACAGTCCTCTTCCAGCAGCACGCCTTTCGTTAAGGATTGCTTCCTTGCTGAGAGCAATAGCCAGAGAGGAGAAGAGCAGTGCCCAAGAGAGCAAATGTCAGACTCCACCTTGGAGGTTCCCTACCTCAGTCGCGGCCATCCTCCCAGTCTGCACCAAATAGCTTCAGAGAAGACGATCAAGCCATGCTTAGCTTCGATACCGATCGCATCAAGAGTTATGTCTTCGCTACAGGCAACCTGCGCGACAACCCCGAATACGAGCCCATCGAAGCACACTCTAGCGATATTCGCGTCCTCGGCGTCGCCATGCAAGTCAACAGAGGCAAGCCGTAGAGGAAGTCAGCGATGGGACTTCTCAGTCTTCTGCACAGTATGAACAAAACGAAGCGGCACACCACCAACCGGCTCAATAAGGTGGAAGGTGGAGCACGTGCATCCGCCCTGGCCGAGTCCTTCGGCATCTCTGGGCGCAAAGCAGCGCACCTGCTGAGAGAGTATGACCGCGACCTTCAGTCTTTCTTGCGCACCAAGCCCTCTGATGCCATCCTAGCCGAATGGCTAGCCGAGCGTGCGATACGTGACGCCCAAAAGGTGAGCATCAAAAAGTCACGAGCAAAGTAAGAGGAAGGGAAGAACAGTGGTAGCCGTGCTCGGTCTCATCGGCTTCGCCATCGCTGGCGCCGGCTTCATCGCCCTCGTCTGGAAACGCAGCATCCCCTGGCTGCTCATCCGCTCCCGCCTGTCCGCCTTCATAGTCCTCGGC
>JAMDCW010000095.1:16581-27883 GCA_023489405.1 Chloroflexota bacterium | reverse complement strand
GTGGGGCGGTCGCAGGACCTTGCCCGTTAGTGGAATATTTACCGTCGAGGGTAAGTCCAGCGTTGCCGCCCAACATCTCCTTGTGAACTCGATGAAGCGGCTGATTCTGATCGTTGTAGAGATTTCCTGCAGGAACCGGGCCCAGCTCGTTCACGGCCTGGACAATGAGTATGTGCGATTCTTCTTTTTTCGCGTAGTTCCACTGTATCTGGTCATTCGGTACAGTGATCTGCTGCGGGCCGGCTCCTTGTGTGCTGACCTGGTAGGGGAATACAGGGACTTTCCCATCTGCCTGCATGACGAAGTGATTTTTACCACTGCAGTGTGGGCGTTCAGGTGTGCCAGTACAGTTGACGTTGTAGTGCACTATTCCTGCGTACTTGACGACGCCAGGATGGGAAACTTCGAAGACTCGATAGTCTTTCGCGCCAGAAACTGGGCGATAATTGATGACCACCCCGCTCTCCTGGGGGATGACACTGAGAATCTGCACTTGTGGAAGATTCGATACCGGAAGGGTTATTGGGGCTCGTGCACTAGAAGAGGTGCGTGATGAGGTCACTATTTTTGCAGTAGCCGATGTCTGTTGAGCTGTAGGCGTTGCTCGCTGGCTCGTTACGGCGCGCGGAGGCCGTTTTCCTATAAAAGATATGCCAAAAATGAGTGAAACGGTCGCAATGAGAGCAATCATGGCAAGCCATCTGCGGATATTCATCGCGATCGCCTTTCTGAGAGCATGAATACAAACAGAGCCCAGGGAGAAGGAGGCAATTACCCGAGTACATGCTCCTTGCTGGAGCAGTATCCTTTCTCTTGAGAACGAACTCCGTGGTTCGGCGGGAGGTAATTCTGACAATCTATTCAGAATCGATCTACCGCTGGCGGTACTGGACTCCAGGGCTTTCTTGAAGAGACGGTGGGGTGCTTCATCATCTGGGAGGGGGGAGCAATTGGTGCAGGGCAAAAGAGCTATGAACCGTAGGAGCTATTTTCGCTTCACTTCCCTGTGGGAAGTCTCCTAAGAATTTGTCGAGTCGTGGGCACTCGCAGGATCCTGGGAAGAATTGCGCTCGACGAGTTCACGTGCATCATCGCCGACTTCAAGGGCGCAGCAATCGAGGAAGGTCGAGTACATCGCTTTGTTGATCATCTCGAGAAGATACTTCTCTGTGTGCGGCATAGCACTGTATTGACGCTTCAAGCGTAGGAGCCGGCTCAGTCGCAGGAGGAAAAACAACTGAGGAGGAGAGTACCTATCGGTGGAACTCCCACTCCGTCGCAGGGATCTGTCCATCTACCGGCTCCACAATAACTCCACCTAATACTACTATAAACTTTCTCGCAGATCCCCATTTGGGGTCAGTCTCACGTAGGAGACCGAAGGGAATGGGTAGGAAGCATCTTTTGCCAGATCCCTGGCTATGGGCCCATAAAAATAAGAGTGAGGCGCCCAGTATCGATACTGGGCGCCTCTAGACGTTCCGAGAAGACCGACTAATACTCCGGCATCGGAGCGGTAGCAGCTTCCTTCTTCTCAGGGATGTCGGTGACAAGCGCTTCGGTCGTCAAGATCATGCCGGCAATCGACGCCGCATTCTCTACTGCTGAGCGCGTTACTTTCGCCGGATCGATGATGCCGGCTTCGATCATATTGACATACTGATCCTTGACGACGTCATAGCCGACATTCGAATCGTTCCTCTCTTTCTGGAGACGACGAACGGTTTCAACGACAACGGAGCCTTCGAGACCGGCGTTAGCGGCAATCTGCCGTATCGGCTCTTCCAGCGCTCGCCTGAGGATCTGAGCGCCGACGAGAACATCTCCTTCAAGTCCGGTGGTATCGATCTTGTTCATGATCGTGAGCAGGGCGACACCACCGCCTGGGACGATACCTTCTTCGAGCGCGGCGCGAGCAGCGGATAGGGCATCTTCTACGCGATGCTTTTTCTCTTTGAGCTCGACCTCAGTAGCCGCACCGACCTTGACAACGGCTACCCCACCTGAGAGCTTTGCCTGGCGTTCCTGCAGCTTCTCGCGGTCGTAGTCAGAGGTGACTTCCTCGATCTGAGCGCGAATCTGGCGAATGCGGGCGTTGATCGCATCGCGTGATCCACGTCCTTCGACGATGGTCGTCATGTCTTTATTGGCCGTGACACGCCGCGCCTGACCAAGGTCTTGAATGCGGGCGCTATCCAGCTTGCGACCAGTCTCTTCACTGATCACCACGCCACCGCTCAGGATGGCGATATCAGCAAGCATCTCCTTACGCCGGTCGCCGAAGCCTGGAGCCTTGACAGCGAGGGCATTGATCAGGCCACGCATCTTGTTGACGACCAGAGTCGCGAGCGCTTCTCCGTCAACATCTTCGGCAATGATGAGGAGATCCTTCTTGCCAGTCTGTACGACCTTTTCCAGGATGGGCACGATATCGTTGATCGCAGAAATTTTCTTATCGGTGATCAGGATATAGGGATCGCTGAGCTCGACTTCCATGCGCTCCGCATTCGTTACGAAGTACGGTGAGATGTAACCGCGGTCGAACTGCATGCCTTCGACGTAGTCGACCTCATAGCGAATGCCGCGGCTCTCTTCGACGGTGATGACGCCATCCTTGCCGACCCGGTCCATGACCTCAGAGAGCAGCTCGCCAATTTCCTGGTCGGCGGCGGAGATTGCGGCGATCTCCGCAAGATCCTCCTTGCCCTTCACAGGGATGGCTAGCTGGCGAATTGCCTCTACTGCCTGAGTGGCAGCCTTTTGAGTGCCCCGCTGCAACAGCATGGGGTTAGAGCCGGCAGCAAGATTGCGAATGCCTTCGGTGACGATAGCCTGAGCGAGTACGGTAGCAGTCGTCGTTCCATCGCCGGCTACGTCATTGGTCTTGGTTGCCGCCTCCTTAAGGAGGGCAGCACCCATGTTTTCGAAGGGATCTTTGAGCTCGATCTCCTTAGCCACCGATACACCATCGTGAGTGATGGTGGGAGCCCCAAATTTCTTATCCAGAGCAACGTTCCGGCCCTTCGGACCCAACGTCGTCTTGACGGCGTCGGCGAGAATATCGACGCCTTTCTTCAAGGAGGCGCGTGCCTCCTCGTTGAATGCCAGTTGCTTTGCCACGTCTAGACCTCTTTCTTCTCAGTACTACCACTACTTCTTAGGAAAGCACCGCGAGAATATCGGCCTCGCGCACTATGAGATATTCTTTGTCATCAACTTTGACTTCGGTTCCAGAATACTTCGCGTACAAAACTTTGTCGCCGACCTTGACCTCGATCGGTACAAGCTGCCCAGAATCCAAGCGCCGCCCTGGTCCTGTGGCGACTATCCGCCCTTCTTGAGGCTTCTCTTTGGCTGTATCAGGAAGAACGATCCCGCCGCGGGTCGTCTCTTCTTTCGTTTCAGCTTCGAGCACAACACGATCTCCTAATGGCTTGATCTTGTCTCCCAAGGTTCTTTTCTCCTGACCCTCACTGCTGAGGACTAACTCACACCTCTAGTCCGCCATTGACGGCGTCACCACAGTACTGTCGCTCTGTTAGAGTTGCATTGGAACCGCATTAGCAATCTATTAGAGCGAGTGCTAACCCAATGCTACTATACCCTACCCTTGATCGCGAAGTCGTGCTTATCCAGCAGTTACGGGAAAAGCTGCGCGACGCCTTCCAGCGGGGCACGCTGGATGATCCACGAGCACACATTCACCATCTTCGATTCTAGGAGAGAGATGACGTAGGTAAAGAGTCCGGTATTGTTCCTCGTTGCCAAGACTGTCAGTTCGCAGCGGTGAAAAGACGGATCCCCAGCGTTTCAACGAGGGCAAGCTCATCGAATGACAAGGTAGAGCTTTTGACAAGGAGCTGCTCCGGGGCGATGAGATGCTCGCACATGCCACCATCTGATGTGAACATCTAGAACAGCTAAGCGGATACAGCAGTTAGAGCGGCCACGGCGACATGCCAGGCAATGGCCATATGCTAGCTCCCCTAGCTCTTCTCTAGTCGTTCTGGGCACGTTGCTTGTTTTCTGAGCGCACGGCTCGAGCTGACGTGAGCAATTCTTCCATTGTTATAGGGCCTTCAGCGGGTGATACCACGCGCGATTCTAGGGTGCGACGCACGACTTCGGCTAACTCCGCCCCGCTGAAGGTGTCGGTAACGCGCAATAAACGCTCCCAGTCGAAATCAGCGAATAGCGCACGACCAGCTCGATCTTCGGCCCGGCGGCAATGGATTTCAATGATAGCTTGCCGATCCTCACGGTTAGGGAGTCCAACCTCAATGAGTCGATCGAAGCGCCCTGGGCGCAGCAGGGCGGGATCGATCGCGCCGATACGATTGGTAGCGCCAACGACAATGACCCCGCGTAGCTCTTCCAATCCATCAAGCTGATCGAGAAGCGTGCTCAAGATGCGCTGACTGGCTTCATGGGCTCCATCTCGAGAAGGAGCCAGTGCATCCAGCTCATCGAAGAAGACGATGGAAGGGCTGGCAGCACGGGCCTGCTGAAAGACAGCACGCATCCGACTTTCGGCTTCGCCATACCACTTCGACGTAATATCGCTTACGCGGACGTGGAAGAAATGGGCGCGCGCTTCGCCAGCAAGGCAACGGGCGAGCAGCGTCTTGCCCGTGCCGGGAGGACCATAGAGCAATACTCCTTTGGGCGCTCGCACTCCCCACTGCTGATAGCGTTCAGGGTTAGAAAGGGCGAGTAGCACCATGCCCAGTCCTTCCACGGCTGCTTTCTGTCCGCCAACGTCGCTGAAGCGATCAGAAGGCATGTCGGTCGGCACCTCTTGAGCAATGGGGGAGGAACGAGGCACAAAGCGGTGGAAAGCCGATTCCAGTTGCTGGCTGATTTCCCGGGCCATACCTTGCGGTTCCGTATGCGGGATATGGAGGGTGATGCGCTGCACGGGAGGTGGAGTATCTCGTTCGACGTAGGCATCTCGCAGAGTGGCGCTGAGCACGGTACAGAACTGCTGCAGCCGTTCCGTAAAACGGAACGGGTCGGTGATGGGAACTGCGGGAGTGATCCACTGGTACAGTGGCCAATCGCCGATGATCACCGAAATTTGTGTCGGGAGCAGCCCCGGAGTGACAACGGTACCGCGCCGGCCAGTGGTATCGAGAATGTAGAGTGCTCGATCCTCAGATACCGCTACGAACTCACTCGCCAAGCCGGCCAGTGGTGGCTGAAAGACGAGCTGTCCTGGCTCGCTCAGCGACTGTAGCAGGCTGCCGACAGAGGGAAGCTTCGTGAAGATGAGCGCAGCAAAGCTGGCCTCTTTACCGTCACTATGGGTGAAGACGAATAGACGGCTTAGTGGAGCCTTGAGATGGGCATCGGCGATGAGTGCCACGGTGACACCTTTGAGTAGCCAGCGGCGCATTCCTTCGATATTTTCTACGACGACTTCCGGCTGTGAGAAAGACGGTATGACGTCCACTCACGGGCTCCTCTCTTCTCTGCGCAGTTGTATTGGGCTACGCCTGGCTACTTTCGAAACGACGTTCACGTGATGAACATAGCGTCACCAAAACTATAAAAGCGATAGCGTTGGGAGATCGCTTCGTGATAGGCACGCATTATCAACTTATGTCCGGTAAAGGCGGACACGAGCATCAGGAGTGTGGAACGTGGCAAATGGAAGTTCGTCACCAAGGCATCGATCACATGGAACTGAAAACCCGGCGTGATGAAGAGCGATGTCGACTGGATGCCGGTACGTAAGCCACCGTCATGCCAGGCGCTCTCCAGAGCCCGTGTCGTCGTCGTTCCTACGGCAATAATGCGACGGCCTGTGCGTTTAGCACGCTCGAGCGCCCGAGCAACAGGCTCGCTCAACGTGAAGTGTTCCTCATGCATATGATGCCTGGCGACCTCCTGAACACGCACAGGGGTAAAAGTACCGATACCGACGTGGAGTGTAAGATACTGGATCTCAACTTGACGCTGGTCGAGCTGCTCTAGGATCTCCTCGGTAAAGTGCAGTCCAGCAGTTGGCGCCGCAATCGAACCGTTTTCACGAGCATAGATCGTTTGATAGCGGGAAGGGTCGGATAGCCGGCGGTGGATATACGGTGGGGTTGGCAATTCACCGTACTCCGCCAGCAGCGTGGCAACACTCATTCCTTCGAGCGTACGCACAATGCGGAGACCAGAGTCTGAAAGCCCTATCACCTCGATTGGTAGAGAAGGCTCGCTGTCACCTATGTAAACGATGGCTCCTCGAGGTAAGCCAGGGCGAGTCAAGGCAGACCACGTACCATCAGCTCGTGGCTCAACGAGCAACAATTCGACTTTTCCACCCGTGGGCTTGTGGGCACGGAGCCGTGCTGGAAGAACACGTGAATCGTTGAAGACTATCACATCGCCTGGCTTAAGCAGTGAGGGTAGATCGCGGAAGGAATGATGTCGCAGGCAACCGGAGTGGCGTTCCACGACCAGTAATCGGGAATCATCCCGACGAGGGAGAGGCGTTTGGGCGATCAACTCCGGGGGAAGGTCGTAATCGAAGTCACTGATATCCATGCCGTTCAGTATCCCCAGTAGAAGGCTCAATGCACAACCGTGAGCAAGGGAACTGTGGTATCGGCGAATTCCTTCCCGTGAACGATGAGGTGTAAGTTGACAAACTGTCCTGGCTTTGGCTGGTAGTAGAGAACGAGTGCGAGGGTATACATACCCGGTGCAAGACCGTTCAATGATAGCTCGTAGTAATCGGATACGACTTCGCCTTTTGTCCAGCTCGTTACCGGCGCTAACCCATACACCGGACTCGAGCGATCCTGGCTACGGACGACGCTACCGTGCCCATTCAGGAGACGGAGAGACACGGAAAGATTGTGTGTCTGGACCTGGTCAGCACGCCACACGAGCATAATGGGGAGTATTGGGCTGCCGTCGGGCAGTTGCTGGACTCGATCGCCACGCTCATTGAAGAGCTGGTAACCGAGCAAAGAGAATCCCCCTTGGAAGGTAAGGACCTCGTGTGTCATACCTGGTGGTGGCTGGAATCGCGGTTCGCTCGCGAGGCTTATGAGCGGGCCGACGGCTGAGGGATGATGACCAGCAGCCCAAGAGACAGCTCGACCGAGGATGATGGGGCGATTACCGAATTCCTGCTTCAATTTGACATAGCTTAAGCTCGAGAGTGAACCGTTACCAAAATCGATGCTCATCTCCGGCAGTCTCTTGCTCACGAGCTTTAGGTACCAGGCAATTGTTGCCTGCTCCCAATCACCAGCAAAGACGGAGCGTGGAGGAAGATAGGGAAGGGCAGCGGTAAACAGTCGATGACCGAGCCACCCGGCTGTCAGGTCCTGATGGTAGGCGTCGAGTGTTCTCTTTGCTGCAGACTGCTGGTCCCTATAGGTTTCGTACCCTCGAAGGGCGACGAGAATAAGCGCAGCAGGAACAATGATACTGAAAGCCCACATGGGAGCGAGGTGAACTCTCTGCGCCACTTGCATCAAGGTTTCGATACCCCAGCCAATCAGAATGGCGCAGATCACATAGACGGGTATAAGGTAGACGACATTGAGCTCAGGACCAATATTCCAGTTAATGACCTGGGCACTGACAAGGGCGCCGAATACTGAGAGCGCTAGCATTTCGCGAGCCCTCTGGAGCAGTAAGCCCGCCAGCCCTACCATTGCGACGATCCAGAGCGGACCGAGGTCATTACGTAGGGTAGCACCAAGCGTCAAAGCACGTCCCAACCATTCGCTGGGAGGTACCGAGAGGAGAGAACGGGACAATTGTGGTGCAAATACAAGCGTGACGAATCGGGGCCACGTCGTCGGGTGAAACTGGTCATAGGGGGCGCCTGCCGCCGAGCGTAACGGCAGATAGAGGTACAGGGAGAGAGGTAAGGCGAACAAGATCAATGATAGGAGCATAGTACGTAGTTCAGGCCGCGAACGTGGCAGCAGGAGGGCAACGATCGCCAGCGAGGCGAAGAAAAACATACTCGAGCGGTGGTGCGCCAGAGCCAGGCCAAAGACGAATGCCAGGACAAGCCAGCGCACGCGAGCTCTTGCATGCAGTTCACTCCTTTTGGCGATGACTGCATTCATCCAGCGAAAGAGGACGAGGAAGAGGAGGGCTGTAAAAGTTCCGGCGGCGGCACGTACGCCCGCAATCGTTGACCAGCGCCATTCCAGAGGAACGGTGGCGAGAGCTAGTCCTCCAATCAGTGCGGCAGGGGTACTGCCACCGAGCTCACGGATGCAGAGGAAAACCACCAGGCCGGATAGGGCGCCAAAACAAGCCGAGAGAAGATTGAGGCGTACGTCTGGTGAACTCCAAGGTATGAGATGACTCCACAGCCAGCCGAGGAGGGTATAGAGCGGATAGCCGGTGTAGTGGGGAATACCCAGAACATACGGTACGACCTGGAACTCACCGGCATCTCCACCTACTTCTGCCGGAGCAAGCGTACGGATAAAGAGCAGTAAGGGAAGAAGGTATACGAATAAGCCGGCGCTCCAGATGATCGCTGGATATTTAGAACAAGGATCATCGCTATGATGGTGCATCAAGGCCCCCTAGCAAGCACGGAGAGAGAGCCGATGGTCAGCTCGTCGCTAGCACCGAGCAAGGACAGGCGCTTGCCACTGGCCGGAAGGTACCAACCGATACGCACGGGGTAGTTACCAGGAGGGGTTGATTGAGGAATCGATAGGCGAATGACGTCCTGGACGGTTTCGCGGACTAACCATTCGTTCGTCGGGAAAAGCCCATTAAGGGGTGGCGCGTCGTGCTGGACGACAAATGGTTTACCCGGCACCCCGACATGGACAAACAAGGTATAGGCCATTGCAGGTTGCTGAAGCGCGTACCAGGTCAGGTGGAGTGAAGTCGAGCCGCCTGCTGACACTGTTCGAGGTGCCAGAGCTTGCACCCCCAGCGCCTGCTGCAAGACGAATATGTGTCCAAACGTAGGGCCAGAGGGTAGCGTCGCCGTTGTTCCGGGGTGAGGCAGAACATCGAGGACCGCTACCACAGGCACAGCAATGGATATCCCGCGGCCGTCTACTGGTGACAGAGGATGACTGGGCTGTCCCGCAGGGTAGACCGCTACCAGCACTCGCACCGGTAGAGGAGCCTGGAGTGACTGGGGGATCTGGAGGGGAATGGGATCGGCAAGGCCTTGTCCGATAGGCCACTGCGAGGTGAGCAACTTTCCGCCACCCGGGAAGCTATCGGCTTGAACATTACCTGTGCGAATCTTCGCATTGCTTGGAGTAAGGAGCTGTACCGAGACGACAAAGTGCTGGGAAGTGCGGGCTGTGAGCACCCAGTAGAGTGTCACGGTCATCGAGTCTCCGGGGTGGATTGGATTGGCAGGAGGAGTAATGCCAAGCAGCTCCAAAGGGCCGTAGTGCCATTTCAGCAGGCGCTGGGGGTGCAATGAGGCGACGGGGTGGAGGGGAGGGTTAGCATAGGCAGGGAAGATGGCCAGGGGGAGATCGAGAAGAGACAAGCAACAGAGACCGAGATTGAGCGCCAGGGGGAAAACCTTGGACTGTACCGGTAGCCATCGTGTCAAACCAGTGGCGAGCAATATGGAAGCGGAGGCAATCACGGGAAACAGCAAGCGCCCCGATGATGCTTCTGTGGAAGCCGTCCAGCGAAGTAGTAGAACGAACTCTAGCAGGAGTACGCTCGCAAGGAGCACAGCACCATCTCGCCGTAACAGTGTAGAACGACGCCAGCGCATCGACACTAATCCGAGAAAAGCAACACCAGCAACGATATCATAGACGATATATTGCCAATGTGGTAAAAGGATATCATATGCACCGAATATTCCCCAAAAAGAGATCCAAATACCAGGCAATTCTTTTACCAATTCACTGGTAGTCATAGGTACTGGACGGGCACCGGCAATTGCAATAAACGCCCTAAGCCCAAGAGGATCACCATAAATTATTTGATTACGAACAAACCACCATCCATCGATTACGAGAACCGGCAAAAACAGTAATAGAGCATGGTGAATTGTGCGGTGTATTTGTTTATCTCGCCAGTTCATCAATAGTATGATTACTATAATCGGTAACCCTAATGATGCTACGCTCAGCTTGGTGAGGATAGCAAGGCTCAAGGCAATTCCAAGTAAAAATATCGTGGCATTAGATCTTACAGGATGAATCATCACCCTCAATAGCAAGAATAGCAGTAGTGATCCGGTGAGTACTGCTAAGCTATCATTATCTACAGAGGCGGTAATAAAGTCGTACATAGGATTGAAAGCGGTGAGGCCTGCGGCCACGACAGCCAGTGAGTCATTGCTCATTAGTCGAGCTGAGGCAAAGATCAGTACGATAGCGAGAGCACCAAACACGATGGAGAGAAAACGATGGAGATGTACGGCGAGGGGAACGCCCTTCCATGGGAAGCGTTCGCCTGGAGCAGGATGAACGAAGAGGTTTTTGTGCCAGCCTGTGGTTGTCGGATGTCCAATATCGGTGTTGGGGCTCACTACCATGGCAGTAGCAGGGTTTGGCTCGTGTAACCAAAAGGTTGTTGCAGCAGCCAGTATGTAGTACAGAGGTGGCTGTCCCGCCTCTTGAGCAGGGACGAGCAAACGGCCAGCATCGTGCTGAGAAAGCTGTGGTAGTCCTTTACCTGCAGCGATATGCCAAACCACTGCTTCATGCCAGTTTTCATCGCTCGATTCGAGCACTGGTATGGCGATGCTGTAGGAGACGGCGCAGATTACGTAGAAGAGAACTGTCAAAGTGGCTATGACTCGCCAATAGTGGCTGCGCGACGCCTGATCTGAGGGAGCACGGCGTGGTACCTGTGCCGATATCGTCATTTCACCTGCACACTCCCTAGCACGAGTGTCTGACCCTGCTGAGAGGTCAACCGGGCGCCGGTATGCCCATCGTAGAGAACGAGAATCAGGCGATAGTCTCCAGGGGCAATGCCAGCGAGAGTAATATCGTGAACACTCGTGAGCACCTCGCCATCGATCCATCCTGGAGGAGGCGCTGCATTGCCACCGATAGCGGTATCTGACTGTGCAACAAGCTTACCTGCTGTATTGAGAAGCTGAATAGAGACCTTCAACGGATCTCGTGATGGGCCGGCAACGCGCCAGTATGTGGTAATAGCGAGATTGTGCTGAGCAGAGAGCTTAAGGTGGTGCTGAATATTCCCATCCGCTTTGACGCTCAGTCCGAGCAGCTCGGGACCATCTTTATAGGGGATAGCGAGGGCTACGCCAGGATGGGCGGTAAAACGATGAGGGCGCCCTACGATGTGCCTGTTGAGCTCCACAGTC
>JAMDCW010000095.1:6644-16571 GCA_023489405.1 Chloroflexota bacterium | reverse complement strand
AGAGGGCGCCCTACGATGTGGATCATGGTGAGCGGAGTAGTAATCTCTTTTCCTCCTGAGCCTACCACTGTCACGGTCAACAAGGCCTCCCCTGGCGATATACTGGCAGGGATCTGGATAGCCAGCCACTGTTGTTCTGTTTCCCCTGCGCGCCATTGTTCTGGCGGGAATGCCGCACTTCCTACGGGGAACTTTCGGGTAGCGAACACCCGATTTCCTCGCAACAGGGAAACGATGAGCGACTTTACCGGAGGATGAGGAGCTGGGCTGTGGAGCTCAACCGGCACATCGAGCGTCATACCCTGCTGAGCTGGGTTGACTGGGGCGGCTAAGCCGATACTGAGTGGGCCAATCTGGGTCAAGGGAATGGTTACAGGCGCTGGTTGCGATGGGGGCAGTACGAGAACCGTGCCGAGAAGGACGTCATCACCCATAGGGGCGCCTTGCGCATTCACGGCTGGAAGAGGTCCGGTGAGGGTAGATAGACCGAGGGTGAGGGAATAACGGCCTGGAAGGAGGTCAGGTGGAATGCTGAACGTCGCCGTATCGGCGATGCGATCTCCAGCGCTCCAGAAAGCTGAGGGAAAGTACCCGTTGTCAGGTGCACTGTCTTGAGCGGCGACGGTGCGTCCAGCGTGATCAACCAGATGAAGGACCGTGGTGATTGGCGCTGCTGGAACAGCAGCTCCCACGTTCCAGACCCATCGTACCGTCATTGAAGATCCCGCCAAGATCTTTGAAGGGACGGACGTATCTCCGACGCCGGGACCGTTAACCCAATGGTAAACAGGACGCATTCCTACGCGGGGATGCTCCGGCAAAACAATGAGCGGGCCGACCAGCAATGTGCCGTCTACCGGGAGTAAGTCCACGGCAGAGGCTTGGGAGAGCCGCAGCATCTCTGTACCACCGGCAATCGCGCCGAGGCGAAAAAGGAAGATGCCAGGATACATGTCTACTGGCAATGTCGCATCGATATGGACGGTATGTACGCCGCTTGCTACGGGCGCTGTCCATGATCGCCATACCGTTCCTCCGGGGTCTAAGAACTGGATGAGGACGCGAGAAGACTTAGCTGCGCTGACCATGACTTTCATATGAAGGATCTGTCCACCTTCAGCCTGCAAAGGAGTATGTTCTTGAGAAGAAGAGGAATATCCTACAGTAAAAGAGCGAAAGAGGAGCGGGCCGACGCTGGCGTTGAGAGCACCTGACGAGGCGGAAATCGATAGATTCTGGAGCATCGCGCCAAGCGTCACGCTCGCAAGGACGATGAGAGCAAGCTCTCCGAGAATATACGACCGAATGCCGCCTAGAATGCTACCTTGCGACGCTTTACTGGCTGCAGCACGCACGATGCGGAAGAAATTCCCGAAGAACACTAGTCCGACGCCAAGGAAGCTGATAATGGTGAGCATATCGGCGGCTCGTGTTAGCGGTGTGCCTTCGTAGCGCAATGACACATGATGAAGACCACCTGGAACCTGGAGCTGGATCAGCCCACTCTCTGGGGCGGGATGGAACGGCTGGACCTTGCCGTCTACCTTTACTCGCCAGCCAGGTGCAGCGACCATAGGTAAAATGATGGTGCTTGCACTGGGGTGGTCGATGGTATAGGTGGGCGAGAGCAAGAGATGTTCCGAGGGGGCCACTGTGGCCAGCCCGTCGCGTGGTGGAGTCCATCCCGTAGCCTGAGCAACCGCCCAAGCAGATACTGAAGCTCGATGTTGAACCGTACGTGGAAGATATTCTCCGGCCGCGGTAGTTCCAGTGAGATGATAGGTAATTTCAAACTGGGCGATGCCCTGGCTCGTCGCTAGATTCGCCGGCACGACAAAGCGCACTGGAGTAAGGAGAAGCAGAGAGGACAACGCCATTATGGCAGTACCAGTAACGGCTGCGATGCCTTGAAAATTCCTTTTGAGGGTATCCATGGCAGCAGCGCCCGAGAATGCGCCGGCTATGCTCACGGTGGTGAGCCAGCGCCAGGGGAATTGGGCTAGCTGGAGCGGAGGCAGATGTTGCCAGATAGGACGTGTTGCGCTCGTGCAGAGTGCGATAGCGCCAATTGCGACCAAGAGGTAGAGGGTAATGTCTAAGGAAAGTAGCCAGTCTTTATGGAATAGTCTCCAAAAAAGAGCGAAAAATCCAGCTAATAGGGCAATACTCTGGATCATTCCTATTTGATAGCCAGAGGTATGACCGAAAGCAAATACTGGCGCATAGTGCTGTATTAGTGACCGCGAGAATAAGCTATTGAGCTGTACGAAGTTCTCCTGATAGTTATAAAAATGTAAGAGTTTACTGAGTGTGGCATCTGCAGTGCTAGTCACTCCAGGTAACCAGCTCGCGGATGACAGGGATAGCGCTAAAAGACCTGATACACCAAATATTGCTGAGCTGATGATCACATATCGCCGGGATTTCACCAAAAGAAGGCGGAATACATTCAAGATAAGCACTGGAGTAACTAGTAAAGCTGAAAGTAAATGGGTAGACAGTAAACACGCCCCGATAAGAGCAACAACGCAGGATCGAAGAATCGCCGGCTTATCGGAGATCCAGCCTATGCTCCACAATACGGCAGGGATCCACATCTGTCCTAATAGCTCGGCAAGATCACCCCGAAAATAGAGATTGACCAAATGATACGGTGCAAGCACATAGAGAGCGCTGCCGAACATACTCGGCCACAAATTAAAGTACCGGCGGAGCCACATATAGGTAAACCAGGAAGATCCTAGTAGTGCAAGTGCTTCTTCCGCTCCCATTGCTTGAAGTGGTGAGAGCCGGAACCATGTCAAGACAACGCCTAGGGCATACGGTAAGTATGGGGTGAAGAGGAAAATCGGATAGCCGTAGCCTAAATAGAATTCGGGAGCCCAACGTGGGAAGATGTTTTGCCAGTTCCAAATCCGCTGGAACTCGATAAGGCGGAGTACGTGGAACATGCCGTCGCTTGTCGCTGGAAAGCCAGAGCGCACGAGGGGGAGTAAGGAGATGAAGGATAATACCGCTAAGAAGGCTAAGGGGAAACCTTTGCTGCTCCACTCCGAAGAAAGGGGAGATTGGCCTTCTATTGGTTTTTTAGACTTAGATATCGCTAACAGCGAGTGGACTAAAGTTGGTTTGGTAATCAAAGGTGTCACAACCTTCCGCTCGCTTCAGCGCATTAACGATGATATAAGTCAAGGGCGTAGCAGCGACTTCGTAGAGTGACTTAGCAATCCATTGAGAGAGGATAGCCTGAACAACTACAGCGAGTGGTATAGTCCCGCTGAAAGCAAGGGTGATAAAAATGAGAGAGTCGAACCCCTGGCCAATCGCTGTAGAAGATATTGTTCGCGTCCATAACCACCGGCCTTTGGTAATGATTTTGAGTTTTGCCAGAATGAAACTGTTGGTAAATTCCCCTACAAGGTAGGCTATGAACGAAGCAGCAAGAATGCGAGGGCTTGCACCAAGGATAGTCTCATATGCTTGCTGACTGTGCCAATAAGGGGCTGCTGGGATGACACCGCCAAGCGTAATGGCAACCACGGCGATAAGATTACAGGCAAAACCCATCCAGATAACACGCCGAGTTGTGGCATATCCATAAACTTCGGTAAGGACATCGCCGAACAGATAGGAGAGTGGGAAAACGACGATAGCTACTGGAACGATCAATGGACCGATAGTTCCCAACTTTACCGCGATGATGTTGGCAGTGATAAGACAAGTGACAAACAAGGCAGAAATCACCAATAACCATGGTGATGAGCGTTGCAGCACTATCTAAATCCCTTCTGCTTTTCAATCCGGGAGAGTGTACCCATAGGATAGAGAGCACCACAGTACTTTACTACCCCATCCGGTTCGGTGAGGGGTCTTCTGTTGCGTTTCCCGAGTGGTGGTTCCCTAGTGCCATTTAGCGGCGGCGTCGCGGACGGCTCCGTAGACTGGTTCTGGGGTGAAGTCTGGGGCAACCATATCGAAGTAGTAGGAAGAATCGGTCTTGGGAATCGAGCCAACCTGACGGAAGTACCAGATATTCACAACACCGACGTAGGGATAGTTCTTCTTCGCCAGCTCGATCCCCTGGACGGTGTAGGTGGCTTGCTGCTGGCGTGTCACGCGGCCCCAGATCAACTGGTCGGGTGGCATCTCCTTCGGCGAGGCGTTCCAGCCGTATTCGTTGAACCAGATCGCACGATTCGCATCGCCATTCTTTTCGGCCACGGCGTGGAGGAACGTGAAACGGAGGAAGTTCAGCCGATCCACCCGGGGAGGGTCGGTCGGCGGATAGGAGAGGCCATAGGCGTTCGCGGTGAGGACGTCAAACGAGCCTTTGGCCCCGGCGTCGTACATCTGCTGCAGGTAGTCCGTCTCGACGAGGGCTCGCGGCGAGCGCTCGAGGGTCTCGGCGAGGGGAGCACTGAGGACGATCACGCTGGCATCTGCCTGCTTCGCGCTCTGGTAGCTCAGCTTGAGGAGCTGGGTGTACTGGCGGGGATTGGGCGGCTGCCCTCCCCACTCGACGGCGAGGTTCGGCTCATTCCAGATCTGCACGGCCGCCACCTGCCCCTGGTAGTGGCGCACAAACGTGTGGACGAATTGGGCATATTCGTCGTAGCGATCAGGCGGGGCATTGAAGTCGGGTTTCTTCTGGGTCCACGCCGGCGGGTAATCCAAACGGGCGATCACCTTGATGCCATACTTCTGGGCGAGACCGATGATGTTGTCGTACTTTGTCCAGGTGAACTTTCCACGCTGGTGCTCGATCTGATCCCAGAGGAACTCCTCCTTCATCCAGCCGATGTGGGCCGCTTTCATCATCTGGAGCGTGCGTTCCCGTTTGGCGATCTCCACCTCTTGCCCGAGGAAGGTGTTGGCACCGAAGGGGTACTCATTGGCATCCGGCGGCTGGTTCGGACTGGCAGCGGGAGCCCCCCCGGAGGAACACCCCGCGAGAGTTAGGGCCGATGCCGTAACCACGCCCAGTAGCTGCCGCCTCGTCGTCCGTTCCACCAATCGTCCTCCTGTTAGCGATATTCTTCCATCTGCTGCCGCGCCAGCACGAGCGCGTATACCTTCGTCGCTCCCGTTGCCTTTAGCGTCCGTGCGCATTCATTCGCGGTACTCCCTGTCGTAGCAACATCATCTATGACGAGACACCGACGTCCAGTTACGCATTCCCTATGTCTTACCGCAAATGCCGAGTACACGTTAGTGCGACGCGCTTCCAGCGTGAGGCCTATCTGGTCGCGGCCAGCGCGCGTGCGTTGGAGCGCTGTGAGGTAGAGAGGCAACCTCTGAGCCGAGCTTAGAGCTTTTGCAAGCTCAGCAGACTGGTTATAACCACGCTGGCGCTGGCGAGTAGGGTGAAGGGGCACGGGTATGATGCAGTCGCCGTCCCAGCCGCGGTGTTGGTATGCTGCACTCAGCAATTCGGCCAAAGCCGGAGCTGCCGCTGTCAAGTTTCCATACTTCAGGCGATGGACTGCTTCCCGTACTGGTCCTTCGAATAGCGCTGCAGCATACAGCCCATCGAAAGCGGGAGGGGCTTCTCGACACGAACTACATGGAGAGTGGAAAGACGGCTGGCCGCAGACAGCGCAGGTCGGCTCGGGTACTGGTTTGATCGCAGCTCGACAGGATAGACAGAGCCAGCTTCCTGGTTGCCGGCAGGAGGCGCATCGGGGAGGATACAGAAGATCGAGCACCCTAACGCCTTGGCGGTGGATCGCCCTCATCAGCTCATCCACAGAGTAACCGCCGGTACTCGGTAACGGTCTGAGCGGCAACAGCCTGCTGGGAATAATGCCGCACGACACGAGCGCGCCCAAGCTGGCTAGCCATCTGGCGATGAGCTTTTGAGCCTATCAATTGATCAATCGCATATGAAAGTGCCGAAACATCGCCTTCAGGAACGATAGTCCCCGCTTCACCAGCGACATTCTTCATCTCTCCTGAATCGCTGACGATTACCGGTACTCCACAGCTCATCGCCTCGGCGACCGACCTATTGAACTGCTCCTTCCATCGGGGGCGTGTGAGGGAAGGGGCAACGAAGACATGCCAGCGCTGATAAAGGGAGGGCATCGCATGTGAAGGCTGCTGGCCCCAGAAGCGCAGGCGATCCATGATACCAAGCGATACGGCTAACCGCTCCAATTCCCCACGTTCTGGTCCTTCACCGACCAGCTCAAGGTGAACGTTATGAGGAAGCTGCTGGATAGCTCGAAGCAATATATCGAATCCCTTTTCGGGAACGAGACGACCACTGGCTCCCACGATTGTCACGGGATTAACGGGAGGCTCGGCCGTACGAAAAGCATAGATATCGGGATCAAAGCCAAATTGGGGCAGTACGACTGTCCGTCCGCGATACCCCTTTACTCGGAGTACGTTGACGGCATCTCTGTTACCACAGAGAGCTAGTGCTGCTTTCCGGAATGTGAGCTGCTGAATGAATCGGAAGGGTAATGGCAGCCAGCGCAGAAGGTTCTGCCAGGTAAAGAAGAGCAATCGGGCATTCGCCATGCTGAGAGTGGTTTGGAGCGCAACAAAATCTCCCGGTTCTTCGTCGAGATGGATGATATCTGGCTGAAATTCTCGAACGACTGCTGTGAGTCCTTTGTAGGTATGGAGATGGAAATGCCCATTCAGGCGCATTGGCAGGATACGAGTACCATATCCTGCTGTACAGAGCGGCTCATATGGTAGAGAACGGCTGGATTCACGCCATACGGGTGGAACGACGAGTCGCAGCTCGACATCATGGTGTCGAGCGATCTCCTCGAGTTTACGCTGGTACACGCCAACTACGAGTGCTTTCGACACCATCAGTACGCGCATGCTCGCTCGCCCTCGCCACAAGTCCAATTCCAGTGGAGGAGACGTAGAGATCTCTCTGCGAGAGCTTCATATCTGATGGCAGTATTCAGCACATTCTCGCCTCTTTGCTGTCCAAAAGGTCTAGCGTGGCCGGCAGGATTCACGAACGCGCCGCACTGATTTGGGCAAAGAGGTTCGTCAGGAATTCAGCGTTGCTTTGCGTGCGCTCCATCTGCTGAATGATGCGCTGTGTCGAAGCGGTTTGATCTGGAGACATTGCGATAACACGGCGCAGTCGCTGAACGGCCGTCAACTCATTGGCTGGCAGCAAGAGCTCCTCACGCCGGGTGCTGGACTTCACGAGGTCGATAGCGGGGAAAATGCGCTCTTCCGCCATTCGTCGATCCAGCACTAACTCCATATTGCCGGTTCCCTTGAGCTCCTCATAGATGACGTCATCAAGACGGCTGTTCGTATCGATGAGGCAGGTCGCGATTACCGTCAAACTGCCGCCCTGTTGCAGAGCGCGAGCGGCGCCGAAGAAACGTTTCGGCGGGTAGAGCGCTGAGGTGGCCATACCGCCGGAGAGGCTGCGACTGTCGCCTGGCGCTGCCAAATTATAGGCTCGAGCCAAACGGGTGATCGAATCGAGTAAGACGACGACATCGAAACCTGATTCGACGAGGCGCTTAGCACGTTCTACGGTCAGCTCAGCCAGCTCGGTGTGGTGGCTTACGGCTTCATCGAAGGTTGAGCTGATGATCTCACCCTGGATGCTCTTTGAGAGGTCCGTCACTTCTTCTGGGCGTTCACCGACCAGGCAGACGATGACCTTCACCTCCGGATAATTCAAGTTGATGCTTCGACCGATCTCTTTGAGGATGATCGTTTTCCCAGCCTTAGGAGGAGAAACAATTAAGGCTCGCTGGCCAAAGCCGATTGGGGCGATGAGGTCGATGAGGCGTGCCGTGACCGAATCGGGACGTTCCAGACGGATCTGGTGTTCGGGGTAGATTGGTGTGAGTTCATCAAAATACGGGCGGCGCCCAAGACGTTCTAATGGAACACCGTTGATGCTCTGGACGTCGAGCAGCTCGCCATAACGCCTACCAGGCAAGGGGCTACGCACCATCCCGACCACCTCGTCGCCCACGCGCAAGCTGTAACTACGCACGATGTGATTCGGGACGATAGCATCATTCGAGCTCGGGAGGTATCCCTGAGTGCGCAGGTGCCACTGCACACCACCATTTTGTTCATAAGAGACTATGAAGCCTCGAATAAGCAGATCGGCAGGTCGTGGCGCTCCCTCTTGGTCGGTGGACCGTTCTCTTCCCGTGCTGTTTCGGGGTGCCGTATCGCGATATCCACCGATGTCACGGTGCCATTCACGATCCCGCTGGCTACCATTACGACCCTCGCGCTGTCCATATGGTCCACGATCACGCCCACCTTGTTGCCGGTTGTTGTTATTTCTCTGCCCTCGATCATCACGGCCGTTATATCGATCACGAAACTCACGCCGGTATCCATAGTTATCGTCACGTTCATAGCCTCTGCGATCCTCCTCATAAGGAGGGGCGTTGGGGTCGGACGAGGATTCGTCGTCATCCGATTCAGAACGCTGTGACGCAGGACGATCAGAGCCAGTGAGCGTTTCTGTCGCGTTCTGAGAGGGGGGAACTGCCTGGGAAGGGTTGGCGTTTTCTGCTTCTGCTCCAAGAGAGGCACCGGCGCTAGAATCGGTCATGGCATTCGCGCGCGCCCGCTGACGCTGGCGCCGGCGGCGGGATGAAGAACTCCGAGATTCTTGCCGAGGCTCATTGCCGGACATGTTTTCTGAACTAAGCGGCGCTGAGGAGTCCTCAGTGAGCGCCATGTCTTCGAGAGGGACTGCCTCTACCTGGCTAGCATCTGCATCATTCTCCGGTGGCTCCCTCCTTTCACGTACACGTGGACCTGATGGCATCATCACACGTCTGTTCGTGGCAACCTCGGAACCTTCAGAAATGTCGATAACACCTGCTTCAGCCGGATCGACAACCGGCTGATCTGGAAGGAGTGACTCATTCGTCATCGCGATGGCTTTTCTAGGAGCAAAACAACGGACCTCTCACCCTATTCCACTCGTCTCATCCACAGGGTGTTGCCGCACTAGCGCCAACACACCGGAAGAGAGGCTCGATAATTCCAGCGGCTCACTCCGCGCGTTAACACACCACTTGCGCTCAAAGCGGAATGGGGACAGCGATCAGAACCGCCTCGAGATATTGAAAGAGGCTTCTGACCTGCCTTCCTCGCTACTCACAAGGCTAGATCACTATGCTTGGAGATTTCTTGCACTTATTGGACTATACCCTACACGTAGATTTTCTCAAGTAGCCTATCGTTTTTCTGCGTAAACGTAGCGGTTATGCACATATGTCAGTGTGGCAAAGTACTGAATCACCGTCATAGTGAGTTCACCGCATAGCGGGCTGGCTCGTTGCGCAGGACTCTCACCACCTCCTCCACGGCCATCTGTGCCATAAGATGGCTCGACTCTTGACTAATCCCAGCGACGTGCGGGCTGAGGATGACGTTAGAGAACTCGCGCAGGGGACTATCAGGTAATGGCTCCTGTTCGAAGACATCCAATGCTGCACCACCAACCTGACCAGAACGCAGGGCGGCAACCAATGCCACCTCATCGACAACTGCACCTCGACAGGTATTGACCAGGAGAACCCCTCGTTTGGTCTTCTGTAGCCGTTCGTGGTTCACAAGGTGCAACGTCTCTGCCGAGAGCGCTACGTGGAGGGTGATGAGATCAGCTTCCTCAAAGAGCTGATCAAGACCAACCGCGGATACATTATAGCGTGTCATGAAATCGACATCAAGCGTCACATCATGCCCTAGTATACGCGGTTCGAAGCCATAGAGGCGCTTCACAACTTGCTTGCCAATTCTGCCCAAGCCGATGATACCGACCGTTTTCCGATGGAGGTTGATTCCAACAGCTCGAGCCCACTGGCCGGATCGCACCGATAGATGATTTTCGACTAGGCGGCGACTGAGTGCCAGCATCATGGCGAGGGTGTAATCGGCAACCGCTTGATCATTTGCTCC
>JAMDCW010000095.1:0-6634 GCA_023489405.1 Chloroflexota bacterium | reverse complement strand
GTAATCGTCACAATGATATCGCGCTTCCGTGCTGCATCGAGGTCAATGGCGTCATAGCCGACGCCGGTCCGGGCAATAATTCGTAGTTGGTGAGCTTGCTCCAGGTCTGCAGCAGTGATGTGATCGCTGGATGCGATGACTGCATCGACGCCGCGCAGAAGGCGGGCCATCTCGCCAGGAGGACGCGGTTGGCGGAACGGATGGAAGAGCAACTCTCCCCCTAGGGCATGGAGAGGAGCCAAGAGTTCGTGGTCTTGGGGATCGACCAGTAGCGAAGTTACGAGAATACGCGCGCCCATCTGCTTCAGCTCTTCACCTCTCTGTGCGACGGCTACTCGAGAGTTGGATCATCGTGCTAGCAGTGCGCACTCCATCATGAGAGGTGGAATGGGCCCACTCGCTTCCACAGGGTACTGACATCTAAGAAGGAGATGGCGTAGCAGCTTCAGTGGCCTCAAGCTGCTGCTGGCGACGCCGGACAAGATAATCGTCTACGAGTAAGTAACCGATAGCAGCACCGACGCTCAGCAACGTGCCAGCGCCAATGATCATCAAAAACCATTGAATGAGTTTGGCCATTTTCTTTCTCCCAATTCCAGACAATTCCCCATTGCTGGTGGCATCTCATCGTACTCCATCGTAACGGATAGTCTAGACATCTGTGACATCTGAGGCAAGCTCTCTTGACAGGATATCGCGATAAGTGGTATACCATACACAGGTAGCGATTGATCAGCTACCGAGGCGATACAACAAGATGAGAGGAGCGGGTACTTTGATGCAACGCAAAGAACCGAGATCCACTCTTGGAGTCTGGCAGGTGGACTGCTGAGGCCCTCAAGCGAATGAGTGCTTGGAGGGCGAGCGGACCCCGGGTAGCGCCCAAACATGTGTGAAGTGGGTATGAGGTTCTCCTCATCCAGATAGAAGACTTCGCAAAGCCTTTAGGGTGGACTCCGGTATATGGGGGGACGAGGTGGTTATCTCGTCCCCTCTTTCTTTTTGGGCGCTCCGAGGCGGGTTGGCGCGTTCGGCGTGGGCATTTCTAGTGAACAGGTCCATCACTATCGGGTGTTACCAGTGGCTGAACGCCGGCAAGCTCTTCACCTAGCGAATCGGCGGGAGCAACAATTTCCTCATCCATATTGACTTCGGGATAGAGCTTGGCAATTTCATCAGGGAGACGATCGGGGTCAGTAAACTTGAGACGGTAGACCGGATCGGCAGCAAGGGGATACAAGGGTTCGATAATCTCTACCCAACCATCATCGATACCTCGGGCAATTGCCCGGGTCACTGTGAACACGAAAATGGAATAGGGCGTACTCTTCGGTGACGTCGCCTGGTAAATACGCTCGCCCATCCCATTGGCCGTCCACAACATCTCCAGAACGTGCATTGGATCCGGACGAATAATGTCTTTGCGCCACTTCTTCGTTTCGTACCACTGATCGAGCAGAGCGTTGAAACGATACCATTTGCTGAGGAGATGGTCGCAGGCCAGACATTCCAACTGTTCGGGCTCACCGCGAACAGCGACACGTTGGCCACACTGGGGACAGGTTACCGATGACAACATGGCTTCTACCTCGTTATTTGTCCAGCTTCGGAGAGCGAGCTTCTTACTCTGCCCACCCACTGTGGATTCTAGCACCTCTCAGCGCACAATAGGATCACTGTCGTTGAGGTAATCAGTGGGGAAAAGACGTGGGACGGAGCAAGCAGGGGAGAAGCTTCTCCTAATCCTCTCCCCTGCAGGACTGAGCCCCCTTAGCTGAGGTGCGGCTCCAACTGCGCTACGAGGCGATCTTTCGGGCGAAAGCCAATGATCCGCTCGGCCGGTTTACCGTTCTTGAATAAAATGAGCGTCGGGATGCTCTGTACCTGATAGCGAAACGCCGTATCGATGTTTGCATCGACATCGAGCTTATAGACGTCGATCTTGTCCTGGTATTCTCTGGCAATCTCTTCAACAATTGGTGCAACCATTCTGCACGGACTGCACCATTCCGCCCAAAAATCGATGAGTACAGGTTTTTCCGCCTTTAAGACCTGCTCCTCGAACTCTTTATCCGTAACCACATTTACCACAGCCGTGGCCTCCTCTTCTCGTTTCTAGCTTGATTCTCAGTCAATCGGTTGTTTAAGTCGAAGAAACATTCGCAACGCTTCATTGAGGGCTTCGCGGGTTTCATCAGAGAGCTGACCCCCAGCAAGGCAACGATGCATGTGATCAGTAAGCAAGCAGATACTGACGCTATCTATTGCAGCGCGCACCGCCATAAGCTGGGTGAGAAGGTCAGGGCAGTTACGCCCTTCCTCGATCATCCGTTGCACCCCTCGAATTTGACCTTCAATCTTGCGCAAGCGCAATGGAATATCTGTTTCCATCAACCTCTTACCACCTACCCCCATAGGGTATCATCAGTGTACGCGGAGACGCTCATTTTGTCAATGTGTTCGATGTCTTTACTTGACCCTTGGCGTTGTCAGGCGCTATAGTCGAGCATGCTCTAATGGAGGAGGGATATTCGAGTCCATACTTCTTAGTATTGGGCAGATGCGCAGCGGTATTGTGAGGAATGTCTTTGCACGCGTTAGGCATAAGGGAGAGATAGTTGTGGGTGTCAGTGCTAACACCGTGGTGAAAGAGTGGAAAAAGCCGAAGCGCTTTCAGTACGGCAGCTCCACTGCGCGCCCTTCACCGGGGAAGAAGCGACAAGCGCATGCGAAGTGGCACGCAGGAGATCCTTTGCCAAAGCGCAGTCGCGCCGCTCGCCAGACGCAATTCCGCCGCGCTTTGGAGAAGACACGGCGAACTCGCGCAGCACACGCATAGTCACTCTGCGGCTACGATACCACGAGTGCCAGACGACTGCTGGCTGCTGCTCGTACGAGTTCGCGAGCGATGCGTCCGCCGGTGCTTAGCTCCGCGCCATAGAGATAGCGTGTATAGGGAGACGTTGTCATTAAGATTGGCGCTCCCGGAATACGCAGGCTGACGTCGAAACATATGAACCTACCCTGATCGTCAAAAACACCTTGAAGGGCAAACGGTCCAATCACGCCAGGTGGAAAGGCTTTGGTGCAAGCTACCACCATCCGTTCACCCATATCGAGTACGTGCTCGAGCAGCGACTCTCGAACAGAAATTCCACGGTGTCCGACTGGAATCAGTGTTGGCCTCAGGGGAGCGGCGGCTTGTTCGGCGGCCGTCATATGAAGAATGCCCTCGATATTCGTTTCAATACGCTGATCAGCGCCGAGAAATTCGGTCCGCCCTTCGAGAGGAGACCAGAAATAGTCTAAGTTGAACTGGGCTCCCACGACGAACTCCTCGATAGTAGCGGAGGCAAGATCTTCGCTTCTAATTTCACCAGCAGCGAGCAGGCGATCACTGATGGTTTGAAACTCCTCGGCGCTGGTCGCGGTAAAAAAACCGCGTTCCACGTTACGCTTCGCTTGGGGGAGCTTTACCATCACGAGACGGTCAATCTCGCTAGGATGTACAAAGTGCTTCGGACGGCGGATACCGGCGAGATCGAGGAGGTCGTATTGATTTGGAGAGGCTGTTCGCTCTTCAGCGCGTAAGAGGGGCCTCCCTCCAAAGAGTGGGACAGGAAAGTTGTTCTCAATGGCTTCGTACCCCACGTACACAGCAAAAGAGCGATTGGGAACAAATATCGTATTTGTTGAACGGAGGCGTTCGACTATTTCCGATGAGGTGATGTCGGCAAAGCGCTGGAGGATGATGACTTCGTCGAAGAGGTGGCGATACTGCCCTGTATAGGCTCGTTCTCGACCTAGCTGACATACCACGAGCGTACGTACGCCTTCCTGATGAGCGCCATATGCTATTTCCAAAGCCGTGTGACTACCCAGGCAGCCGATCGTCAAGCGCTCGGGGTGATAGCCTTCCAATAGTCGACTGACGTCCACATCAGCTTCCTTTCCTCACTCTTGCAACAGTACCTCGTAGCTCACGCGACACTGATCCTCCGTGGGCTGCGGGCAGTACAATACCTCGTAGCGTTGGCGTCATTCTCCTCCACATCCGGACTTTCCCGCATCTCACGGAGAATTGTCCATAGTCGATCAGATGTTCTACACTAGCATTGATAGAGGAAGGATCGAGGTGCTATTGCGGCCGCCAATCACCGGCTCATAAGTCCTATGACCGTCGAAGAAGACCGCGTGGCTGAGCGCACCTTACGGCCGGCGAGCTTCGAGGATTTTCCCGGCCAAGATGCGGTCAGGGAACAGCTACAAATTCAGCTTCACGCTGCCAAGCAACGCGGCGATGCCCTTGATCACATATTGCTCTATGGGCCTCCCGGGCTTGGTAAAACGAGCCTAGCGCATGTGCTTGCGCGCGAAATGGGCGTTTCCATTCGTGAGACATCAGGGCCAGCGGTAGAGCGTCAAGGAGATATGGTCGGCTTGCTTAGCTCGCTGAAAGAGCACGATATCTTTTTATCGATGAAATTCACCGGCTCCATCCTGTCCTTGAAGAAGTGCTCTACCCGGCGATGGAGGATTTCGCCATCGACGTGCTGGTTGGGCAAGGGCCAGGAGCCCGAGCAATCCGTGTTCCGCTACCACGGATTACCATCATAGGCGCGACAACGCGGTTCGGTGCATTGAATGCGCCTTTTCGCGCCCGCTTTGGCTCGACATTGCGGTTGGATTACTATGACACTGATGCTCTGTGTCTGATCCTACAACGGTCGGCGCGTGTGCTCGATGTCAAGGCTACTGAGGAAGGGCTTGAGGAGATCGCGCGGCGGTCCCGAGGTACGCCGCGTATCGCGAACCGGCTACTGCGGCGAGCTCGGGACTATGCCGAGGTCCGGGCGTCAGGAACCATCGACGGTCTAACTGCGCAGACGGCGCTCGATTTCCTAGGGGTAGATCATTCCGGTCTTGATGAAGTGGACCGAGAGCTTCTACGCACATTGATCTATAAGTTTGACGGTCGCCCAGTAGGACGCGACACACTGGCAGCAGCGATGAGTGAAGCGCCGGAAACGATTGAAGACGTGTACGAACCATACTTGTTACAGAGAGGCTTTATCGAGCTGACGCCGCGTGGCCGGAAACCGACGCCACACGCCTATCGCTTTCTTGGATTGTCTCCTCCGGAACAGGTAGAACAATCGAAGCTCTTTTGAGATAACGATCCTTGCTTTTCAAGTTGCGTACGGTATTATGCCTTTTTCTCGAGATGAAGCGAGGATACACGGTGAAAGGTCACATACTCGGCGTTCGCAATCTCACTACTACAGAGACTGAACAGCTCTTCGATCTTGCTCGATCTCTCAAACATGACCGGCATACCCGGCAACCGGCACCACTGAGAGGATTGAGTATTGGTCTGCTGTTTCAACATCCCTCGCTGCGTACGAAAGCGTCGTTCGATATTGCGATCCATGAGCTTGGCGCTCATCCTGTCTATTTCAGCAATGAAGAAGTGCGGATGGGAACGCGTGAAACCCCTGAAGATGTCGCTCGTGTTCTCTCGCGCTATGTTGCTGCGATCGTGGCACGATTACGCAGTCACAAGGAACTCGAACGTTTTGCCGCCGCTTCAACGGTACCGGTTATCAATGCTTTGACAGACTTCGAACATCCCTGTCAGGCTCTCGCCGATCTTCTCACGATAAAAGAGGTGTTCGGCAGCCTAGAGGGGAATCATCTGGCATTCGTCGGAGATGCGGATAACAATGTGGCCACTTCTCTACTACTTATAGCGCCGAAACTGGGGGTACGCTTCACCCTCATAGCGCCACATGGTTACCAACCGCGGGCTGCGGTACTGCAACAAGCTATGGCAGATGGAAACGCTCTTGTGACAGTCGTTGATACGCCAGATCAGGCTGATCTGGCGAGTGTCAACATCCTCTATACTGATGTGTGGGTCAGCATGGGGCAAGAAGAAGAACAGCATCGACGCAAGGAAGACCTGCGTGATTACCAGATCAACCATGCGCTGCTCTGCCGGTGCCGGTCGGATTGTATCGTTCTCCATTGTCTGCCTGCTAAACGTGGGCAGGAAATTACCTCTGATGTTCTCGAAGGTCCACATTCGCGGGTTTTCGATCAAGCGGAGAATCGTCTGCATATACAGAAGGCCCTGCTTCAAATGGTCTTAGCCAAGGAGTAACTGGCATCGATGGCCCAACAGTGGAGTGAACGTTTTGCGAAACCGCTTGATGTGCTGGTGGCCGAATTCAACGCTTCAATCTCGTTCGACCAGCGTCTCGCCGAAGAAGATATCGCAGGCAGTATTGCCCACGCGCGGATGCTTGGCAGGCAGGGGATTGTTCCCGAGCCAGAAATACAGCTCATAGTCCGGGGTCTCGAAGCAATTCGAGAAGAAATCCGTGCTGGCACATTCCAGTTCCGTCTGGACCGGGAGGATATCCACTTCAACATCGAAGCGGCGCTCACAGAGCGTATCGGCCCTATTGCTGGGAAACTCCATACCGGGCGTAGTCGCAACGACCAGGTGGCGCTCGACATCAGTATAGAGGATGTTGACACTCGCCAGATCAGCCTGATCTGGCGTATCAACGACTGTCACAAGAGCGTTTCCATCTGCCATAGCTTGTTGCAGTACCGCAGCCCGCGGTTG
>JAMDCW010000069.1 GCA_023489405.1 Chloroflexota bacterium | reverse complement strand
ACGATTCTCGAGTCGCTCCAGCGATGTGGGGCGTCGCAATAACGGTGGGGAGCTGATAAAAAGGGCTATCAGCCGGTTGTGGTTCAATGTCAAAGACGTCGATCGCTGCCCCAAAACGTCCGGTTCGTAGTTCCGCGAGTAAAGCAGCCTCATCCACGACCCATGACCGAGAGTTCTGGATGAGCACAGCGCCCGGCCGGATCAAGCGAAGCTGGGCAGATCCGATCATATGATGAGTCTCAGCCGTCTTAGGAGCATGAATGGCGATGACATCGCTCGTAGCGAAAAGTTTGTCGAGGCCGCAAGGAATCACGCCTAGTTCACGAGCGTGCTTATCAGTCAGATATGGGTCGTAAATCTGTACGCGTGCTCCAAAGGCGCGCAACAAGCGAAGATGTCGTTGGGCAACATAACCTGATCCTACGAGACCGACAAGCTGCGCTCCAAGAAGATGACCTTCAGTTCCCAGGCGCTTGGCTTTATTCCAGCCTTCCTCTGTTACTACCACCGTCTGCACCTCTCGCATCTGGCGCAAGAGCGTGAGCTCCACCAAAATGCAGAATTCAGCCACAGCGTCCGCGATGATCGGCGCCGCATGAGCAACCTGAATGCCGCGAGTGAAAACAGATGGCGGGATGATGCCACGGATACTACCGGCACAGTGACAGATAAGCCGGAGGGACGGCGCTTGGTCGAGCCAGCTTTCCTGAATCAGCGGCGTCCCCCATCCCGTAAGTGCAACATCAGCCGTAACAAGAGCAGCCGGCGCCGCTTCGCCGATGCTTCGAGCATCGCCGTGGAGACGAGTTATGCGACCCAGAGAATCGAGAACGGTATCGGTTTCTGGAGTGAGCATCGAACGATAGCGGCTGTCAGGAATGAGCGTCACAACATGCACGGATCACTATCCTCTCAGGAGGGCGTTTACTTGGGCATCGATCGCTTGGAACACCGCGGCTACCTGCGCTTGTCCACAGTACGCCGGATCACTTTGCTTATTTCAAGAAAGCGCTACAAAATAGGAAAAATGAAACTGACTAACAAATATGGTATGGTAGGTTGCTTTAGACTTCAAGCGTCAATAATGCTTCAATATTGAAGTCGGGAAATCGCGGAATCGGGGCAATGGTCAAACGAATGAACGGTAGTGTAGTACGTGCAGGACATTGGTAAACGAGATGCTATAGAAAGCGATATCGACCTTTCAGGAAGTAAAGGGCGCGTGATCGAGCTCTTGCGGATTGGTCGCGCTTCGACGCGTGCCGAGCTTGCCACCTTGACAGGCTTGAGCCGCGGAGCAATCTCCTTCATCGTCGCTGACCTCAGCGCTGCCGGTTTTTTACACACATCCCCGGGAGACCCCAATGGACGCGGACGACCGGGTGAGCGTTTACATTTCAATCCGGCTGCGCGCCTGGCACTGGGTATCGAGTTGGGAGACGATCATGCCAAAGCGGTCGTCACCGATCTCCGCGCTCAGCCTATACGAACGATCAGCCAGCCCGTTGTCGGATCAACTGCCGCCGATGCACTCGAAGCAGCTCTCGCGGCTGCTCGCAACGTACTATGCGATCTACCTCGACAGCAGCTTCTGGGTGTTGGCGTAGCTGTTCCTGGACTCGTTGGCGCCGACGGCTCAATCCAGATGGCTCCAGACTTGGGCTGGTGGAATGTGCCGGTGGCTGCCCCTATGGCTCAGGAGCTGAAATTACCTGTACTGGTGGCAAATCGTGCCAAAACAGCCGCCGTTGGAGAATCATGGCGCGGTGCCGCGATCGGCCACGAGCGAGCGCTCTACGTCTCAGTGAGTACAGGTATTTCCTTGGGCATCGTCATCGGCGGAGCGCTCTACCGCGGGACGTCATTTGCTGAGGGCGAGCTAGGACACACAACGGTAGAGCCCAAGGGCCCATTATGTCCGTGCGGCAACCATGGCTGTCTCCAAACGCTGGCGTCCGGCCCTGCGCTGCTCGCGTTAGCTCGGCAACGTGCGCGTGCCCACGCCGACTCGATGCTATGGGAACTAACCGATAGACATCTCGAGAACCTCAGAATTGACCAGCTCGGTAACGCCTATCGTGCCAGCGATCCAGCCACTCAAGAGGCAGTCCAGACAGTTGGCGGCTATCTCGGCCTCGCAATTGCCAACCTTATCAACTTATTGAACCCCGAAATCGTGGTCCTTGGTGGCTCAGTGAGCCGGGAGCTGCCGGAGCTTGTACAGCCGGTGCAAGATGAGGTGCGTCGCCGGGCCCTTGGCATCGCCGTCTCAGCGTGTGCTATCGTGCCTTCGGCGTTGGGAGGTGATGCCTCTTTGGTAGGTGCCGCGGCCTATCTGCTCCAGGGACTCTTCACGGGAACCGTGCGCCCTCTAGAAGCAGCATCTTAGCTCATTAAGCGGCCGATAACGGTCACAGCTTGATAAAGGCAACGAGGATGGGACGGCAAACGGATATTCGTCCTACTGGGGCTACGCTCTATTTTTTGCCCGTTGAAACGCGCGTTTCTCTCAAGTTCGGTTCAGAAACGCTCACGTCAACGGTAGTCGCACGCGTGCGTCTCGAGGTGGAAGGGCAGTCAGGACAGCAGGGAGTCGGCTGGGGTGAAACACCGCTGAATGTCCAGTGGGTCTGGCCGAGCACACTCACCTATGAGGAGCGGCTCACGGCGCTCCAGGAACTCTGCCGCCGCCTTGCACAGGCTTGGGCCGCTTTCCCTGAATGGGGTCACCCATTAGAGGTTGGCCAGCTCTTTTTAACCAATCTTCTACCGGATATCCAAAAAGCGATCAACAGCGAGCGAAAAGCGGCAGAGCCGCTTCCTTACCTGGCCGCACTAGTATGCTGTTCCCCTTTTGATATCGCTCTCCACGATGCCTATGGCGCGCTGCACCAGATGCCGGTGTATGAAACCTACGGTCCACCGTATCTGACGCAAGATCTCGCCCATTTCCTCACACCGACGGATGGATCAGGGGTGAGTTTCGTTGGTCAATTTCCGCGTGATTATCTCTACTATCCGCGAGCTCAGCGACTCGTAGCCTGGCATCTTGTCGGTGGTAAAGATCCAATCGATGAAGGCGAGCTTACAGGTATAGAGCCGGATGATGGTTATCCAGTTCTCCTCCGGGATTGGATCCGCCGCGATGGATTGAACTGTCTCAAAGTAAAACTCACCGGGATCGATACCGCTTGGGATTACGCACGCCTCGTGAAGGTCGGACGTCTCGCGCTCGCGTCCGGTTGTATATGGATGTCAGCAGATTTCAACTGCTGCGCTCCAGATGTCACGTACGTCAACACCATATTGGATCGACTCCTTCATGAAGAGCCGCGAATCTATGCCATGCTCTTGTACGTCGAGCAACCGTTTCCCTACGAGCTTGAACAGCACCAGATCGATGTACGCAGCGTCAGCGCACGCAAGCCCTTGTTCCTCGATGAAAGCGCTCACGACTGGCGCCTCATACGCCTCGGTAGGCAGCTAGGCTGGTCTGGCGTAGCGCTCAAAACCTGCAAGACGCAGACCGGTTCCATCCTGAGTTTGTGCTGGGCACGAGCGCATGGTATGTCCCTTATGGTGCAGGATCTCACGAATCCGATGCTCGCCCAGATACCCCACTGCCTACTCGCTGCTCACACTGGCACGATTATGGGAGTAGAGTCCAACAGCATGCAGTTTTATCCGGAAGCATCACGTCCCGAGGCGACCGTGCATCCCGGATTGTATCAACGGCACCACGGCGAGCTTGATCTCTCCACGATCAGAGGCGCCGGCTTTGGCTATGGGGGCGCCGAGTGCGTGCGGTCCTTACCGACGCCTGCTCTGGCGGTTCACAGTGGTAAAGGGTAAAAGCGTGGCAGAGTACCTATCGGTAGCGCTGCGCCACCAGGAGTTGACGGCTGACGCATATGGCCGGCGGCTGTGGCAGTATCGAGAAGTTCCGGCACAGTGGCAGTCGACTGAGGTTGCTCTCGTCCTCTGCGACGTCTGGGACCATCACTGGTGTCCTACGGCCGAAGCGCGGCTTGCCGAGTTGTTGCCTCGTATGGCAGAGCTTGTCAGAACGCTTCGGGAGCGTGGTGTGCTCATCGTGCACGCGCCTTCAGAGACGATGGATTTCTACGCAGACAGTCAAGCGCGCCATCGTGCCTTGAGCGCCCCCTCTGTGCCGCCACCCCCTGTGAAGCATAAAGAAGATCCCCCACTGCCTGTCAGCTCAGTAGGTGGCGGCTGCGATGCTGGTCACTATACGCCGGCGAAGGTGTGGATGCGCCAGCATCCGGCGATCACGATAGACGAAGATCGTGACGTGGTGAGCGATCAAGGCGTGGAACACCTCGCTGTCTATGTCCAGCGGAACATTCGACACGTCCTCCTCATGGGTGTTCATACCAATATGTGCATTCTCAACCGCTCATTCGCCATCAAGCAGCTCGTCCGCTGGGGTATCTCCGTAGCGCTAGTACGCGATCTCACCGATGCCATGTACGATCCGGCACTGCCGCCATACGTGTCTCACGCTCAAGGTACTGAACTGGTCATCAGCTACATCGAAAAGTTCTGGTGCCCTACGGTAGCGGGAGAACTTCTCCTTTCATAGGTGATAGATGCCGACCAATCGCTGTCGAATCTACCGTGATTTAGACACTTGGCGGTGCGGTTGAACGGCGCTGGACCAAGGTAACCGGTAACACCTCTTCAGTTTCAGGAGTAATCTCCGACGAGGGAGTGCAAGCGCTAACCAGCAAGGCATTGAGAGCGCGCTGCGCCATCGCCGCATACGGTTGGGCAATGGTGGTGAGCGGAGGAATGGCGTATCGAGCGAGCGGGATATCGTCAAAGCCTACGATCGAGAAGACTTCCGGGACCACAATACCGGCCGCGTGCAAACCGGCTAGCAGACCAACGGCAATGGCATCGTTGCCACAGCAGATCGCAGTAGGATACGAAGACTGAGCAAGAAGCATTTGCGCCGCGTGCCATCCTCCTGCAAAGTCGAAATTGCATTCAATGAGCCACTCCGGTAGCGGCGATAAGCCATAATGCTGCAGCGCAGCTATTCCTCCCTCTAACCGCTGCCGCGCGTGGGACAGGCGTAACGGCCCATGCGCAAAACCAATGCGCCGGTGCCCCAGAGCGACTAGATGGTCGACAGCTAGCGCACTGCCTGCTTCAGGAGCTGTGCGTACGATATGCTGCGCACTGATCAGCGGTGAGCGATCCAGCGCCACAATCGGAATACCGTACCCGGTGCTCTTCGGGTTTGATGCGACAGTATCGGAGGGAATCAAGAGAACACCGTCTACCCGCTGCTGGCGTAAGGCCTCGAGGTGAGCTTGTTCGCGAGCGGTGTCTTCACCGGAGTTACAGAGGAGGATATGATAGCCGCGTTCTTCTGCTGCTAGCTCGATCTGGCGGGCCAGTTCAGCAAAAAAGAGATTGGTGCTGTCGGGGACGATCAATCCCAGGAGGCCGGTGTGGCGAGTTCGCAGGCTGCGAGCAACAGCATCAGGTGTGTAACCAAGGTCGCGGATTGCCTGCAACACGCGTTCTCGGGTGGCGGGGGCCACAGATCGCGGACCATTATTGACCACATAAGAAACGGTAGCGGCCGAAACACCGGCACGTATGGCAACATCGTTACGCGTGACACGGCCCACGGCTATACCAGCTTGGCCGGCGCGCTCCCCGAAAGCATGAGCAGGATCAATCATTGAACGTTCCTTACTCGCTGAAGTCAAGAACGCAGACTCTGGTAAATGCCCCTGCACGTATAAGTGTAGCCACCTTGGATAACTGCTGCTGTACGCTCATTTGACTGCTCTCGGCAGAGACGTTACAGTATCTACACGTGTAGAAAGGAGACGTCACGATGGAACAGCGCATTCGCGTTGCTCTCGTAGGGGTTGGCAACTGCGCATCCTCACTGGTTCAGGGGGTTTCCTACTATGAGCAAGCCGCGGATGATGCACGGATTCCGGGACTGATGCATGTCAACCTTGGCGGCTATCATATCCGCGATATCGAATTCGTTGCCGCATTCGATGTCAATACCGCAAAAGTAGGGAGAGATCTGAGCGAAGCCATCTACGCCGCACCGAATAACACGTACCGCTTCTGCGATGTGTCCCGGCTTGGTGTAACGGTGATGGCTGGTCCGGTACTCGATGGAGTAGGACGGTACACACGTGAGGTAGTGCCACTGACGGAGACAGCCCCAGTTGATGTAGTTCGTGTTCTCAAAGATACCGGCGCCGATGTCCTCGTCAACTACTTGCCGGTTGGATCAGAAGAAGCAGCGCAGTGGTATATAGAGCAGGCCTTAGCAGCCGGCGTTGGGGTGGTCAACTGCATCCCAGTATTCATCGCTGGCCGGCCAGAGTGGCGGCGGCGGTTCGAAGCAGCGAGCCTTCCATTAATCGGGGATGATATCAAGAGCCAGGTTGGCGCT
>JAMDCW010000074.1 GCA_023489405.1 Chloroflexota bacterium | reverse complement strand
ATACGCCGCGGTTCGACACCGCTCGTTTTCAGCTCCTCCAATACACGGTTCGCCAGGGCACGCACCTGCCGGTCAGTTGTCCCTGTGGTGATGACGAAAAAGTCCGCAATAACAGTTACGGCGGACACATCGATCAAAACGGTGTCCTGTGCCTTCCCGTCGGCTAAAATCTCCACGATCCGCTGCGCCAGCCGGCGCGCCTCCAGGAGACCTGGGTGGCCCTGTACTACCCCTTCGATATCCAAACCAGACATATCCTCCCTATCGCGACGATAACGCTCGCTCCCCAACTATCGCCCTGTAGCAAGGCGCTCCAAATCTCGCTGCATGGCGGCTAACTCTTTACCATACCCCGCCCAATCGCCATTCTTGAGATCCTGTTGCGCTTGACCATAGTGCTGCAAGGCATCCCGAGCAAGCTGTTGCATCGTCGCATTCGCAGACGGAGCAGCCACCGGTGTAGCAGTGGCCGCAGCGGCTGGAGCAGGTTGGTTCGAGGTATTAGGCACGTTCGAGGCCCCCGCAGGTGGAGCACCGCTGAACAGCGCGCTCAATGCCTCCTTGAGCGTGCGCTGCATCGTCACATTGTTGCTATCCGCCAGAATGACGCGCTTCAGCTCTGGTATCCGCCCCTGACTCGCCTGCAAAAACAGCGGCTCTACATAGAGAAACGCCTTCCCAAGAGGAATGACCAGCAAGTTGCCACGGATGACCCGCGACCCTTGCTGATTCCATAAGGTCAAACTGCTGGAGATCATCGGATCCTGGTCGATACGCGCCTCGACCTGCTGCGGACCATAGATGAGCGAATCCTTCGAAAATTCATAGAGGAGCGCCTGCCCGTAGTGCGCCGGATCCGACCTCGCCGCTAGCCACGCAATCATATTATCTTTGCCACGTGGCACGAAAGGCTCGATGAGGACGAACTCCGCCTGCTGTTCCCCCGGCAGACGAATTTCCACATAATACGGTTGCAACTGGCTCCGCGTTCCTCCCACCTGCTCTACCGGCAGCGACCACACATCCTCGCGGTTGTAGAAAACCGTTGGGTCCGTCATGTGGTAGAGCTGCATCGTCTGTGCCTGAGCATCGAAGAGATCTTCCGGATAGCGAAGGTGTGCCCGGAAGTCTGCTGGCATCTGCGAGAGCGGGTGAAAGAGGCCGGGGAAAATTTTGCTGTATGCCTGGATCAATGGCTCAGGATGCGCTGGACTATCCGTCCGGTAGAACGTCACCGTGCCGTTGTAGGCGTCAACAATGATCTTCACACTATTTCGAATGTAGTTCACCCCCGAATTGAGCGGCGTCGAGTAGGGGTACGTGCTGCTCTCCGTATAAGCATCTTGGAACCAGTACAAATGCCCCCCACTGATCACGATGTACGGATCATGATCCAGCTTGAGAAACGGGGCGATCTGGTGAATGAGATCAGAGAGCTCACGGTGGATGAGAATCTTGCTCGACGCATCGAGATAGCTGGTATAGAGCAGGTTAGGATCGCCTAAAGCATAAGCAAACAGCAAGCGGCGCGGCAAGGAGCCCACGGCGATACCCGCCATCCCAGTGTAGTGGGTGCTCGCATTCTCCGAACCTGTCGGATAATCGAACTCCTGGGCCTTCGTATCCACCAGCAACCAGCGATTCGCTCCCCCACTCGTGAAGTAGATGCGCGGCTGCGTAATGCGTAAGCTCGGATTATTCGTCACCGGCGGAATGTCATGCAGATTGAACTCCGGCGTTCCTTGCTGCGTCACCCCCTGCGCTGGCGTCCCTACAACGCCAAAACCGTGAGTGTACACCAGATGCCTATTCTGCCAGTTCTGAGCAGCTTGAGGAAGACGCGAGATATCGAGCTGCCGTGCCGCTAGCATCTCTTGCTGCCCGTTATAGCGATCGATACCTACATCGCGGAAGAGGTAGTACGGTCGTAACCCCTGCAACTGCTGGAACGTCTCCTGCAACGGACGCCAATCCCACAGCCGGATATTCTGTATCGTTGCCTGATTGTTTGTGACATCCTGCTCCGTCAACGGTGAGAGCTTGGGGTGTTGCACCGTGATCTGATCGAGAGCAAAGGCGCTACGTGTGAATCGGATATTATTGGCGATGTACGGCGCCTCCCGGCTGAGCTCGCTTGGCGCTACATAGACCGCCTGTACCAGCGCCGGGATCACCCCAAGGCCGAGAATCGCTACAGAAAGCCACGCAATCGGCACGGCAAGCGCCCAGCCGGCACTCTCCCGTACCGCCGCCAGCACGATCGCCACGGCACTGAACACCATCACCGCCGTAAGAACGTCATAGGCAGCCAGATGCACGTGTGTATCGACAAAATCAGCACCGAAAAACGTCTTGTGCGCCGCGAACAGCAATCCAGCCGTCGACAGCCAGTGATATGCCGCCCCCTGAATGAGCAAGAACAGCGCGATCAATCCCGCACCATGGAGGAGCATCTGCCGCGGTGGCGATAAGCTGACCCGCATCTGTCCGGGCATAGCGCCAACCGGCTCGAGCTGCACAAACTGCGGCGAATAGAGCGCATAGGTGATAACAACGCCCACGAGCGTGAGAAAGAGCAGCGTCACCACCCATCCGTAGAGATATTGCAACACCGGATAGGTGAAGAGATACCAAGCAACGCTCCGGTGCAAAATCGGATCTGTCTGCGTAATGGGCTGCTGGTGAATGAACAGCGCGAAAAGCTGCCAGGCGCCGCTCGCTCCCGAAGCGAACACTAAGCTCAAAACGACCGCAACGACAACCAGTGCAAGCGTCACGATCGGCGGATGACGCCGCTGGTCCACAACGAGCGTACGCGGCCCGCGTGATTGCCTGCGTGCCAGCGACCGAGCGGCTAGCCAGTTCAAGAGTAGCCACGCCAGGGCAGCTCCACCGAATAACACATAGATCACAGCACGATACCGTAGCGTCGTCGCGAAAACCGTAGTGACGCGCTCCGATTGGAACCACAGGTAGTCTACATAGAGGTGAGCATCAGTCCCAAGAAATAGAAAAAGCAGCGCAACGAGGACGAGGACAAGCAGCCAGCGCATTGAGACTCCTTAATCATCGCGCCGTTCCACGTACAGTATAGGTGGGTATCGTTGAAAATGTATCGTGCAAGAGAAAGGTCCTCCTATGAAACAGTACCGCTCAGCGCCCCCACTCACCATCGATCCTCGTAAGCACTACACCGCTACCATCCATACGAACAAAGGAGATATCGTCATCGACCTTCTTACCCAATCCGCTCCGCTAACGGTCAACAACTTCGTCTTCCTCGCCCGCGACGGCTTCTATGATGGCGTCACCTTCCATCGCGTTATCCGCAGCTTCATGGCGCAAACTGGCGACCCAACGGGTACCGGACGCGGCGGCCCCGGCTATTCGTTCAAAGATGAGCCTGGCGCCCTCCGCTTGCATCACGACGGCCCAGGCGTCGTCTCCATGGCAAACGCCGGCCCCAACACCAACGGTAGTCAGTTCTTCATCACTCACGTCGCTACCCCCCACCTCGACGGTCATCACGCCATCTTCGGTCGCGTCATCAAAGGGATAGATGTCGTCCTGAGCATTGCGGACCGCGATCCAGCGCGAACCACACAGCCAGGAGACACGATCACAGCCATAGAGATCACCGAAGAGGACGAAAGCTAGCTAAGGAAAAGCCTGTCCGTGCCATGCCTCCCACCCCAGCACCGCCACGCACCATCTCGCCTACCCTCCTAAACATCCTCCCCTGGGTCACTATCCTGGCACTCCTCCTCTCCTTGCTTGCTACCGTCCTCACCGCCCAGCTTGATCTCTCCAATACCGGTGGCCCAGGTAACACCCTCTACGAGCAAGCGACACGCGAGATCACCGCTCTGACATTCATCCGGGTCGTCATACTGGCGAGCGCTTTCTGGTTGGTCATCCTCCAGCAGAGGGCAGGCTACTTCATTGCCCTCATCATCGGAATCCTCTCCCTCGTCCTCCTCGGATTCAGTGAAACGGTGGCTATCAAGGCTTTTTGGCCTCAACCCCCCTTATCCTTGTTACTCCTGACAATCATCAGTGCCATCATCCTCATCGGTTCTAGCGCCGTATTCATCTTCAACCCACAGGCCTCATCCCTCTCCAGCCAGCTTCCTCTCCGCCGCGCCCATTCCACCAGCAGGCCCTCCCGATCCCTCCGACCACCGGAAGGGAAGTAGCCCCCTAACCGAAGGCAACCTGGACGGCCAGAGTCCTCCTCGCTATCCTCTGGAAGAGAGGAGACCGAGTCGCCCATGTCCAGCAGACGGTAGCGCTCGAACATATCCACACGAAAGGAGCAGTGTCATGCAACAAGCAAGTGCCAAAGGAACGACAGGTCGGTTATATGCTTTGGGTGCAGACGTGTGGAAAATCGCTTTTTCCGCGTTCTTCGCTGATCTGGGATATCAAGCAGTCCTCGCCGGTTTACCCCTCTTCCTCGTCCTGGATCTCAAAGGTGCTCCGTGGGTCTTCGGCCTGGCCACCGCCATCGCTTACGGACCAGGAGCGATCATCGCCTATATCGGCGGCCGGCTCGGCGACCGCCTCGGACGCAAGCGTATCGCCGTCTTCGGGAATGCACTCATTCCCCTACTCTCCTTTATCGGCCTGACAGCGAACATCGCTACTGCAGTCGGACTCTTCGCCGTCGGCTGGTGGGGGCGGAACTTCCGCAATCCACCACGCCGCGCCATGCTTACCGAAGTCGTGACCCCAGAACAAGAAGGGCAAGCATTCGGACTCTTGCACGCGCTCGATATCGGCGGGGGCACGCTCGCTGCACTGATCGCACTGATCCTTGTCGCCATTGGTGCTTCGTTCAAGGTGATCTTCCTGATCACACTGGCTCCCCTCATCATTTCCACCGTCTTCGTCGCCATCACCAACGCCGGCGCTGCTCCACGCCAGCAAAATCGGAGGACCTACTTCTTCACGAGCAGATCCTCCAGCATCACCAACGCCGGCGCTGCTCCACGCCAGCAAACTCAGGCAGCAGCACCAACAAGCCCTAGCAAGACCGTGAGCAATCTCCGTCTCTATCGCGGTGTCCTCGTCGCTTCCGCTCTCTTCGGTTTCAGCTTCTATAGCCTCGGCTTCCCCATTCTGACCGCCGAAAGCGAAGGCTATTCCGGTGGATCGCTCATTCACGCCGAAGCCACCGGCATCCTCGCGTACGTCCTCTACCTTGGCGTTTCCGCTATCACTGGGCTCGCCATCGGCGCCGTCCAGCAAGCCGGCCCGCGAACCCTCGCCAGCCTCGGCTACCTCTGCGCGACCATCGGCTCTGCCATCCTCGCCATCACCGCCGCTATTCACACAGGTATATGGGGTACCTATCTCGGTGTCATCGTCCTCGGCGCCGCCTTGGGCGTCATCGAGACACTGGAGCCAACCATCGTCTCTCGCGTCTCACCCGAAGCAACCAAAAGCCGCCAGATGGGCGCCCTCACCGCCGCTCGCAGCACCGGCCTCTTTATCGGCAACATCATCATGGGCCTCCTCTACACCCTCCATCCCTCCTATTCCTACGTCTATGCCGCTCTCCTCGCCCTCCTCGCTACTATCATCCTCACGAACGCCAGCGCCCCGCGACCCCAGACAGCCTAGTACACGGCGGTGATAGAGCTACAGCCAGATGTTGCGGAGAGATTACGTCAACGTGGAATTGGGATTGTTCAGCACCTTCACTCGGTGGAGATCTTCGCCACCGCCCGTTTCAGCCAGGCAAGGTGCTGAGGCAATGCGATCTCAGGGTCGGCAAGCTCGGGATGCCACTTCTTCTCCCACTCCACGCATACCCATCCGGAATACCGCCGGCGCGCGAGGCTTTCCAACTGCTCCCGCACCGGCACTTCCCCTTCACCGAGCATGACAAGCTGCCAGTCCGCGCTCCCCGGCGTCCGGCGCCGCGCGTCTTTCACGTGGACGTGGACCAGGCGGGAGCCGAGAGCATCAACCACCTCCTCTGGCGTCTCTCCTACGCGATAGGGGTGGTGACTGTCCCAGAGTGCACCGACGTAGGGGGACGCGACTTCACGCAAGACGGCCGCCGTTCGACGCGCCGAGGAGAAGGCGTCATGCGTCTCGATGGCGACGGTGACTTGAGCGCGCTCCGCTGCTGGCGCAGCAGCACGTAGCGCCGCCACGACCCAGCTATTCACTTCGCCGTCGCTGGGAGCGGAACCATCCCCCGGCTGGTTCGCCCCGCCGAAGACGCGGAGGAGCGGCACGTCAACGGCCTGGGCAAGCTCGATCCAGCGCAGCAGGATCGCCACCTGCGCTTCTCGGTCAGACGATGCCCGCAGGTTGAAACGGCAGGAAGTGTCCAGGGCACAGACAGCGATCCCCCGCCCGCGGCACGCCCTGACCGCATGTTCCACCTGTCCGCGATCGGCGACCGGGTCGATGACATTGCCATCGAGCAAGCGCCACTCGATACCGTCGTAGCCGAAGTGCACCGCGGCATCGACCACCTGGTCGACACTCCAGGCCGGACAGGCCAAAGTACTG
>JAMDCW010000057.1:6237-6704 GCA_023489405.1 Chloroflexota bacterium | reverse complement strand
ACTAAAATCCGTACTATCGAGTAAAGTGAACTGCCAGAGACGAACGAATCGAGGGAGATACAACAAAGAATGAGGCCAGCGCAGGAGGCTCAGCGCCTCTGTATTCTCGCCGAAGGCGCCTTCACCGATGAAAATGCCAAAACCGGCGCCGGAGTCATTCGCTACAGCTCTCGCCATGTCGTCGCTGTGATCGATAGCAAGCAAGCTGGACATAATGTATCCAGCGTTCTCGGTATCGGTCACGACATCCCTATCGTCCGCGACATCCACGAAGCGCTCCAGTATCATCCCCAGGCACTGCTCATCGGCATCGCTCCCGTTGGTGGGCGCCTTCCCGACTCGTGGCGCTGGCAGATCACGACCGCCATAACCAGCGGTCTACACATCATCAGCGGCCTGCACGTTTTCCTCAAAGATGATCCAGATCTCGCCCGGCTAGCAGCCACACACCACATCGACCTTTGGGA
>JAMDCW010000057.1:873-6227 GCA_023489405.1 Chloroflexota bacterium | reverse complement strand
AGGTGAGTGGCGTGCGTTGGGGATCTAAGCCTAACAAGCGATAGAGTGGCTGACCGACGCTCTTGCCGAAGAGGTCATAAGCGGCGCTCATCACGGCACATCATCAGCGGCCTGCACGTTTTCCTCAAAGATGATCCAGATCTCGCCCGGCTAGCAGCCACACACCACATCGACCTTTGGGATGTTCGTGAGCCTGTCAACGAAATGCAGGTTGCCCAAGCTTTCCCCCATCGCCCTGGCAGTAAAACGATCCTCTTCGTCGGCAGCGATTGCAGCGTCGGGAAAATGACCGCCGCTCTCGAATGCCATCGTGAAGCGCTTAGCCGGGGCTACCGGTCGAAATTCATCGCAACAGGTCAAACAGGCATCATCATCACGGGCGATGGCATTCCCCTCGATCGCATTATCGGCGATTTTATGCCCGGAAGCGTCGAGCGCGCCGTCATCGAAGCCTCTGCACACGAGGATTGGGTCTGGGTCGAAGGCCAAGGCTCCCTCATTCACCCAGCCTATTCCCCGGTAACCTTGGCCCTCGTCCACGGCGCCCGTGCCGACGCCATGATCCTCGTGCACAAACCCGGACGCACCCGCATCCGCCATTACGACGTCGCCATCCCTCCCCTCCCTGATCTCGTCTCCCTCTACGAACGAGCAGCTTCCTGGGTGTACCCCTCTCGAGTCGTGGGCATCGCCCTCAATACCTTCGACCTTTCCGAGCAAGCAGCGCAGAAAGCCATCCAGGACACTCAGCTAACAGTCGGTCTCCCCACTACCGACCCAGTACGCTACGGAGCAAGCGTGCTCGTCGACGCCCTCGCTGCAGCGCTCCCAACCACCTGAATGCCGTCACCACCAGAGAGAGAACCTTGTGCCGCTTACCTACCTGACACACCGCATCCATACCGTACACCTCCGCGAGCCTTTCCGTATTAGTCGCGGCACGCAAACCATCGCCCAGCCCGTCATCGTCACATTGACCGCAGACGGCCTCACCGGAATCGGCGAAGCCGCCCCCTCCTCCTTTTACGGCGAAACGACTGCTACCGTCCTCGCTACCTTAGAACACTTCGGTGCCCAATTCAGCTATACCCTGGGCGATATCCAATCACTTCATAACGACCTCAATAACGCTTTGCGCTTGAACCCAGCCGCCAAAAGTGCCGTGATGAGCGCCGCTTATGACCTCTTCGGCAAGAGCGTCGGTCAGCCACTCTATCGCTTGTTAGGCTTAGATCCCCAACGCACGCCACTCACCTCTTTCACCATTGGCATTGCCGAGCCCGAGGAAATGGCCCGTAAAGCCGGAGAGGCACAGCTTTATCCCATCCTCAAGGTCAAAGTCGGCACCGATGACGATATCGCTCGACTCACAGCCATACGCCACGCTCGCCCCGAAGCCATCATCCGCGTCGATGCCAACGGCGCCTGGACACCACGCCAAGCCATCACGATGATTGAGCGGCTACAGCCATTCGACATTCAGTTCGTCGAGCAACCCGTAGCCGCTCACGACATAGCAGGGCTCGCCTGGGTACGCGACCATGCTCCACTGCCCATTTTCGCCGACGAGAGCTGCGTCACCGCGCTCGATGTCCCTCGCGTCACCAGCGCCGTCGATGGGATTGTCGTAAAACTCGCCAAAACAGGCGGAATCCTCGGCGCGTTGGAACAAATCACCGCCGCACGGCTCGCCGGAAAGCAAACTATGCTCGGCTGCATGATCGAGACATCTGTAGGCATTACCGCTGCAGCCCACCTCAGCCCCCTCGTTGACTACGCCGACCTCGACGGCAACCTCCTGATTCTTGACGACCCTTTCACCGGTGTTACTGTAAAAGAGGGGAAACTCATACTTCCCGAAAAGCCTGGGTTAGGTATCACGCCACGAGATTCAGAGGTAGGCTGAACACCGGAAGGAGGGCCCGTGCGAGAAAAATCACATGGCGAATGGAGCGCAGAGGATAACTCTCCAAAGCGCACAACGAGAGCCGACACTCTCCAGTTCGCCCTCCCAGGCATCACCTGCCTCGCCCTCGCCGGTATTTTTCAGCTCGTTCTCAGCACCCATTGGATCGGCTTTAGCTACCCCGCCATTTGCTTCGCCCTCGCTGGCCTGGGAGCTTTGCTGGCCTTGGGGTTGAATGAGGAGTAGTACATGGCCATTATCCTAAAGACGCCAGCGGAAATAGCCTTGATGCGTCAAGCCGGTCGCATCGTCGCCCAAACGCTCAACATGCTCAGCAATCACATCCGTCCGGGCGTAACAACCGGCTACCTGGACACGCTGGCCGAAGAGTTCATCCGCAAACACGACGCCAAACCATCATTCAAAGGCTATCGCGGCTTCCCTAAGAGCATCTGCACCGCCATTAATGACCAGGTCGTCCATGGCATTCCCGATTCCCGCATCCTCGAAGACGGCGATATCGTCACGATCGATGTCGGCGCCCAATACCGCGGATTACACGGCGACGCCGCTAAATCTTTCCCCGTAGGCAAGGTGAGCCCCACCGCCGCCCACCTTCTCGCTGTCTGCGCCCATGCCCTCGACGTCGGCATAGCCCAAGTACAGCCAGGTGCTCACCTCTCTGACATCGGCGCCGCCATCCAGCCCCTCGTCGAAAACGCCGGCTTCTCCGTCGTCCGCCAGTACTGCGGCCACGGACTTGGCCGCTCCCTCCACGAAGATCCCCAGATCTTCCACTACGGTCAGCCCGGCCACGGCCCCCTACTGCGAAAAGGCATGACCTTCACCATCGAGCCAATGATCAACGAAGGGAAACCCGATACTCGTGTGCTCGACGACGGCTGGACTGTAGTAACCGCCGACGGCAGCTTATCTGCCCAATATGAGCATTCTATTGTTGTAACAGATGCCGGTTGTACAATCCTCACCGCACCATAGCGCCACATCCCCTAACCAGCCTGGCTATGCCGCCGGAGTTCCGTACCGCCATGCTCGAAGAGCCAGTCGACAACAGCATTGCGCGCCGCAGAAAGCTCCCCTTTCACGAGCTCAGCAAACCGGCGATCCCACTCCTGGTTCCGCTCCACTGTGTTGACCATTCCCGCCACGCGATCGCGACTGGCCCTCCGTAGCTCCAGCAGATGCTGAGGCGTAATCAACAGGACAATGCGAAAAATGACCGCCCGTCCACCCTCCGGAATCCACTCGCTCGGTACAATCTGTCCCTTCATATCTACCCATACCAGGTAAACCGCTTTACCCCACTGCCGTATGAGCAATCGCTCGACGCTCTCCTCATCCAGCCATACCGGCGCCACCAACGACAGGTCGAAGTGCCCTCGTCCAGCATAGCGGGGACGCATTCCTCCTTGTCCACTACCACCCCGTCCATCATCCCGCCCCGACCGCGGACCAGTATGCTCCAAAAGCCACAAGAGCACCTCGTCATCTGCTACAAGTTCGGCTTGCGCTAATGGCAGCGATCCCAAAAAAGTAGGCGCCGCCTCTTGGTCACCCTCGCCCTCCCCTTCGAGAGCACCCAGCGTGAGGTTGAATCGACGGAAGCGCACTCGCGAAGCCAGGTCCACACGATCGTGGTGCTGCGGATCGATGGAGATGCACCCAATATGCATCATTCCTGTCCGCACATTCTGAACTCCCCGAATACGCCCATTGCTCAGGAGAAGCTGGTAGCGTAACCCGTTGATGCGGTCCGTCAACATATTGCTCATCGCAATGAGGTGCTCGTAGGGCTCGGCATACTGGTGGTACTCCGGCGTCCATGGGGCGCCAAGCTCCTCCAGCAATTCCACCAATCGCGGTATGCTCTCCCCACTCCGTTCGAGAGTACGCGTAGAAGACGCCGTAATGGCCTGCCCCTGGAGAGCTCCCTCTGCAGACGCATTCCCTTCAATTGCCTGCAAGAGTAAACGTGCCGTATCAACGAAAAGCCGCCGTAGCTCTGGATGAGCCGTCTCCTCCTGAATCGCTCGATAAACATCAGGCGCCCGCTGCGCCAGCGCTGCAACCCGCGCTGCCAGGTAGAGCAACGGCTCGAATACCGGCGTGCGAAACGGTAAAAGCTGCGTCGGATCTTGGTTGGCACGTACGAACGTATACGCGAAACTCAAAAGCACAAAGTGCGTTAACGCTTGGACGTAGCTCATCGCCGCATCATGTTCTGCTCCGCTCGTCGGTGTCAGCAACAGGCCTGACCCAGCCAGTGCATTGACCAGCCAGCGTTCCCACCGAACACCAGCCCTTCCATCAGGAGCCGGCGCCACCGTAACCACAAGCCCAGTGGGATCTACGACCGCCCTTCCAAACAAGGGGTGCAAGCCGATAATGCCAACGCTCTTTGGTAAAACCTCAGACGCTACGGCCAGTGGTTGCTCTTTCAGTGAGAGAACATCTCCATACAATGCCCCCGGGCGCAAGCCCGTTGCATAAGGGCGGATAACCTCGGCGAAGCTGTCTCGCGAGATATACGGTGTCGCCACGAGCAGAATATCTGTGGCTCCAGCGATCTCCGAAGCAAGTGCTGGCGACGCCAACCCCACTACTCCCTGTACCCCCTCACGAGAACGCAGATCAGCCATCCATCGTATAAGGCTCTCGCGCTCTCCATCAACATCAGGGAACGTACCAGCCGAATAGACAGCCAGAGCGGGAGTTTCACGCAGGTCCTCTCCAGAAGCAAGACGCCAGGCTCCCGTCGTCCCTACCAGCGCAAATCGAGATTCTCTCCAGCCTTCACGTCGCACCACCGGCGCTAGCCGTTGCAGCGCCGCCACAGGAGATACTTGCCTGTCGTCTTCGCTGACCTCGGTTCCATCAGGAAAGCGATCTACTAAAACGCAGCCAGCCACCTTTGGCAGCAAGAGCTCCGCTAGCAGAGACCCCATTGCTCCCCCACCGCCGACAATCGTGAGGATAGGCTTCCCCTCCTCACCCGTCGAAGTCGCTAAGCGTGCTGTGATTCGTGTACTCCCACTTTCTCATTCGCCTCGATGATTTGTTGAGCGATATGGCTGGGCGCCTCTTCATAGTGTGAAAATGCCGTGGTAAACACACCACGTCCCTGCGTCAGTGAGCGGAGATCGATCGCGTATCGCTGCATCTCCGCCTGGGGTGCCTGGGCACGAATGCGCTGAAATCCTGTCCCCGTTGGTTCGATCCCCAGAATCCGTGCCCGCTTACCATTGAGGTCGCTCATCACATCTCCCATGGTAGCCTCAGGCACCGTCACTTCGACATCGAGGATCGGCTCCAGAAGCACCGGCTTGGCCGCCGCCGCCGCCTTCTTGAATGCAAGGGAGCCGGCGATCTTGAACGCCATCTCCGACGAGTCGACCGTGTGGAAGGTGCCGTCGAAGACGGTCACCCG
>JAMDCW010000057.1:0-863 GCA_023489405.1 Chloroflexota bacterium | reverse complement strand
CCGAACGTCTACCACGCGATTACCGCTGATTAACCCTTCAGCCAGCGCCTCTTGTATTCCCTTGTCAACCGCTGGAATATACTGCCGCGGCACCGCTCCACCAACAACGCGATCGACGAACTCATACCCTGCTCCATTTTCCAACGGTTCCAGCTCGATCCAAACATCACCGAACTGCCCATGGCCACCCGTCTGCTTCTTGTGCCGCCCCTGGGCCTTGCTAGAATGCCGTATCGTCTCACGGTAGGGAACACGCGGCGTATGCGTGACCAGTTCAAGCTTGAACTTCGCTCGTAGTCGCTCCAGTGCTACGTCAAGGTGCATCTCTCCCATGCCGGAAAGAATAGTCTCACCTGTGTCAGGGTCCTTCCGGACACGGATCGTGTGATCCTCCTCTTGCAACCGTGCTAGGGCTGGCCCCATCTTATCGAGATCGCCCTTTGTCTTAGGCTCCACGGCCACATGGTAGCAAGGTTCAGGAAATTCGATTCCGGGCAAACTCCCCGCGTGCTCTCGCAAGCACAGCGTATCGCCCGTAGTAACCTCCAGCACTTTATTGAGCACGCCAATGTCACCCGCACCAACTTCCCCCGTAGGCTCTTGCGTGCGCCCCCGCGTATAGGCTAGTTGGGTAACCCTCTCCTCATGCTGCCGGTTGCTGTTCCAAATGTGGCTATCAGCCCGCATCTGCCCACTGAATACTCGAAAGTAGCTGACCTTGCCGACAAACGGGTCGCTCGTCGTCTTGAATACCAGCGCCGCCAGCGGTCCTGCCTCATCGGCAGCCGGCGGCGGAACGAGCGAAACCAAAGCGTGAAGGAGGTCCGTTACTCCTAAGTCAAGCAGCGCTGCCGTGCAATAAA
>JAMDCW010000125.1 GCA_023489405.1 Chloroflexota bacterium | reverse complement strand
CGAGCACGGAAGCCGGGCGAATCTTGTTGTTGTTGATGTTGCTGCTGAGCCAGCTGATGGATAACCGTTCCCGAGCGGCCAGCAAAGCTTCGAGGTCGTACTGGGGATAGGCTGTTTTGGCGTTGTGAGCAACGTTAACGCCACCGGCAAGCGTGACGAGGGAATCGATGAAGGAACCGGGACCAGCGGTATAGATTTTGGCGGGATCGGTGGCATCGATCTCAACGAAGACGCGAGGGTGGGTACGCGCTGTGGCCATCTTGGCTTCGATCTGTCGCTCTTCGCCCCGCATGTGCTGGACAACAGCCAGAGCTTGTGGGGAATCGCCTACCGCCTCGCCAACTACGGTGATGTCGTGATAGACATCCGTTAGGGTGTGGGCATTGAGGAAGAGGACAGGGATCTTGAGAGAACGCAGATGATCGACAGTACTGAGCGAATTGACACTGTCGGCAATGACGAGATCCGGGTTATAGGCGACGATCGCTTCGAGCGTCGGTTGGAGTCCTTTGATAACGGCGGTCTTTTTTGCCTGGGGAGGATAGTTATCGTACTGAGTACCGGCGACGAGGTCTGGACCAGCGCCAACGGCATAGATGATCTCGGTAGCGCTGGGAGAGAGCGAGACGATGCGTGCTGGCCTCTTAGCAATAGTGACAGCAACACCGGCGTCATCTTTAACAGTTATGGGGAAAGCGGTCGCTTCCTTTAGAGTGGTTGCGGCGGCTGTTGAAGCAATAGTGGATCGGGTTGAGGAAGCGATTGCGGTAGCAGCGCCAGGAGTAATCGGAGAAGAGGTCGTGGCAGGGCTACTGGCAACGGTCTGGGAGGTGGTAGGCGAAGCAGTGGAAGAGTGTATTGAGGAAGTTGACGTGCTGGCGGATTGGGAAAGCGTTGACGATGGAGCAGAGGCTGTGGAAGCTGTGACGGCGGCAGCAGGAGCGCCGCAACCTGTCAGGATGAAGAGGGCCAGGACGGCAAACCAACGGGATAGAGCAATGCGCACGATGGTACCTTTCTCTGCGTACAAAAAATGAGTTCTCAACAGGAAGAAGCAGAGAAAGGAGAGCTACGCGGTACTGGTCATGGCATCGCACCCTTTCTCGCGAAGGCGCATACGCTGACGAGGGCCGGCATTCTGGCTCGTGGGCATGGCCCACCTACAGTTGCGCGACAGCTCCGGATTTCGACCGGATTTCCCGTTGCTCTCCGTGGCTAGCGGAGATCCCTCGCAGTGATCACAGCGACTAGGAGTAGTGTAGCGCGTGGTATGACGGATGCGCTAGCGGTGACGGAGCGTTATGGTATCACACAGCAACGATACCTACCGTTATGAACTACAGGTATAGAGTGATTGATATTACGCTAGCGAGGATGTTTATGCCGGATAGGGAAGAATCCGCAAGTCTTTATCTCTGAAAAGTTGTCTCATTTTGTCTTATTGTGTATGCTTATTGCACAATAGGTAAAAAAGCGTCATTGCGGGAGTAATGGCCGCCTTTCGAGGATACGAGTCCGATCAACTTGGCTGGAGCGCGTAGAAGACGATGAGCCTACCGGCTGGTAAGGCGATGGTGGACAGTGCAATTTCGACGCATTACTCATTAGACGCCCGGCAGATCGCAGCAGCATGGTTTGAAGCGATTCGCCCAGCGATGAAGCAGTCGGCCATTGCCGAAGAGGTCGAAACCCATCTCTCTTTGCTCACGGAGAGCCTGGTTGCGCTGGTGGAAGGAGATGAAGCGGTTGATTGGGAAGCGGCGCGATCGATAGGCAGCGCGTTATCAGGGCTAGAGGTCTACACGCCGCTTGCTTTTGAGCGGACGCTGGCGGTGTTATCCCATGAACTGCTGCTTCAAGCGCCGGTGGAGGCAGCACAACGGGCGGTGAGCACGATCAGCGGTATTGCCGGAGGTTTTTTTGAAGCACAAGAGTCGTTCGTACGCCAGAGCGTGAGCGGAGATATCGAGGCGGTCCTAGCATCGTTCTTAGAACACCTCCATCAGGTAGAGGTACCGATTGCCATCCTCTCCGACACAGAAAAGATTCTGGACTGTAACGCTCCTTTCAGCGCACTGCTAGGGGTGAGCCGCGATGCAGTTCGGGACAAGGCGCTGATGGCGTGGATTGTCATATCGCGGATGGTGCATCTCGAGCAGGCGTTGCAGGATCTCGCTGCGGGAAAACGGCAACGGGTAGTGTGTTTTGGCCGCTTACGGCAACGGGAGCCGGGCAAGAGGATCCAGTGTGTGTTCACGACGCTGGGCAATGTGACGCACGTTTCTCGAGTCCTCCTGATGAGCATTGTGGGTGCTGAGGATGAGTCCAGCGCCGCGAAGGGTAAACCGTTTTCAGGGCATCAAACGCCGGAATTGCTATCGGGGATCGTCAATGGGCTTGACAAAGGAGTGGGAGTGATCGGCGCTGATGGCCAGATTTTGGCGATCAATCACTCCGTAGAAGAGCTCCTAGGAATACCAGCAGAGGAGGCGGTGGGGCGTCATATCTGTGAGGTTGACAAGCTATTGCAGCGAGCATTTGGCTATCGCATCGGTGCTAATCTGATTTTGAGAGATCTGGCGGACATGGCCCGGACGTATACCTGGTCGGTCCAGCAGCGATGGCCGCAGGAACGCGAGCTCGAGATCTCCGCAGCACCGCTACGCGACCGTCAGGAAAGTATTGTGGCACGTCTGTATACGTTCCGGGATATGACGGCAGAACGGGCAGCGGAACAGGGCAAAGCAGAGTTTTTACCAATCATTTCCCACGAAATGCGAACGCCATTGACCTCCATCAAGGGGTATATCAACCTGGTGCTGCAGGAGGGAGCGGAGGAGCTCCCGGCAGAGACGCTGGAATATCTGACAATAGTGCAGCAGAATGCGGAGCGTTTGAACCAGATTGTGAACGATCTCCTGGATATCACGCGCCTCGATATCGGAACATTGACGTTATACCGGACCCCCGTGGATATGCGAGCTGTCGTCAAGGCGGTGCTTGAGCTGTTGCAGCCGCTGGCGAAGCAGAAGGGACACCGGATGACCGTACAGATACCAGCGCAGGTACCATTGGTGATGGCAGATGAGCAGCGTGCCGGCCAGATTTTGATAAACCTGGTGAGTAATGCGATCAAGTACACGCCGCCCGGTGGGCAAGTTCGCGTGAGCATAAGGAGTACAGAGCGGCACCTCAAAGTGAGCGTGGCAGATACAGGCGTAGGATTATCACGAGAGGAGCAGCGTCATCTTTTCACGCGATTCTATCGGGCGAACAATCCGTATACGCAGCAGGAACGAGGAGTGGGGTTGGGGTTGGCGGTCACCCAAGCGCTGGTGAAGCTCCATGGAGGGACGCTGAAATTCACGAGCACGCCGGGGCGAGGTTCGATATTTACCTTTATGCTGCCGTTCAAGACGGCGGGAGTGTAAGGAGAACCACTTACAGAATGCGAAGAGCCAGCGAGAGCTGACTGCTCCACCAGCACTGGAGAAGCTGCTTAACACGCATGGGGATCGCTGGCGAAGCTGTCTAACGTACTCTTTATTAAAGACCTCTATATCGAGACTGTAAATAGAGTTCACTTTTCTCTCTTTGTCTAACGTGCTCTTTACCGGCCATTTAAAGACTTCTCCACCTCGTGCCCTGAAAATGAGCAATGTGGAGGCAACCCTTTGACCCGTGGCCTCTCCAAGAGAGCTCGTGAAAGTAGGCAGCACCATGGCGCAGTGTCTGCCACGCTGGTGGCGTCTCTTGATGCTGAGCGTTGTCATCTGCACGCTCTCCGCCTGTATCAGCAGCCCGACCAGTCTGATACCGCTTCCTGCTCGTAACCAGGCAAGCTCCAGCGGATCAGCGGCTAGGGGCATTCACCTGATCAAGCACGTCATCATCATCTTCCAGGAGAACCGTTCCTTCGACAGCTATTTCGGGACGTATCCGGGTGCGGATGGCATTCCGATGCAGAATGGCGTTCCGACCGTCTGTGTGCCGGATCCGGGGACGGGGCAGTGCGTGAAGCCCTATCTCGATCATTACGATCGCAATAATGGTGGACCGCACAATGCCGCGGCCTCGGCGGTCGATATCAATGGAGGAAAGATGGATGGCTTCATCACAGAAGCGGAGCGGGGGAAGCGGGGTGTGGATGAGCAGTACTATCAGAAGGCGGGGCGTAGCAAGCAGCGCTGCACCGATCCCACCAACCCAGCGTGTACGTATGGTACGCAGATCGATGTGATGGGCTACCACGATCAGAGCGACATCCCGAACTACTGGGCCTACGCGCAACACTTCGTACTGCAAGACCACATGTTCGAGTCGGTTCACTCTTGGAGCTTCCCCTCTCACCTCTTCCTGATCTCCGGCTGGTCGGCCGGCTGCAGCAATCCTGACGACCCCATGTCCTGCCAGAGCGCCCTGATGCCAAAAAACCGCAAGGTAGCCGGGACCATAGCTGATGGACAGCAAGCGCAGGCGACGTCAAGCACGCCCTTTGCCTGGACTGACCTCACCTATTTACTCCATCGATATGGAGTGAGCTGGGTCTGGTATCTCGACCATGGGAGTGGTCAGGCCTTGAGCGGCCGGACGAAGGGGGTGCCGATCATCTGGAACGTCCTACCCGGCTTCACAGATGTCCACCAGGACAACCAGATGGGCAACATCCAGGATCTCACCAGCTACTTTGTCGCGGCCAAGGCGGGCACATTGCCGGCGGTCTCCTGGATCCTACCGGACGCGCAGGATAGCGAGCATCCGCCTAATCTCGTCAGCACTGGCCAGTCGTACGTCACGAGGATCATCAATGCGGCGATGGAGAGCCCGGATTGGAACAGCACCGCCATCTTCCTCGCATGGGACGACTGGGGTGGCTTCTACGATCACGTGACGCCTCCTACCGTAGATAGCTTAGGCTACGGCATCCGGGTACCGGGGCTGGTCATCAGTCCGTACGCCAAACAAGGGTATATCGACCACCAGACGCTGAGCTTCGACGCCTATCTCAAGTTTATCGAGGATGACTTCTTGAACGGCCAGCGGCTCGACCCGCAGACCGATGGACGGCCGGACTCCCGTCCTGACGTGCGGGAAGACGCGCCGCAGCTTGGCAACCTGATCAATGATTTCAACTTTGCCCAAGTGCCACGTCCGCCGCTGATCCTGCCGGTACACCCCCAGACAACGCTGATACCGCCACCGGCGACCAGCAATAGGTACGGAAAGAAGTAGGCGAGCGCAGCCCATCCACGCCCACCATCCCTCGTGAGACGAGTACGGGCAAGGCGCCATCACGGTGGCAAAGACAGGATCGTCATGTAGTATCCTGGCAGATGCGCTCTGAGGTACAGCGCCGATTTCGTGGACGAGCAGGGTGAAAATGGTGGGCGTGGGCATGGATCGGTATCTGCAAGCGAACGCCAGGCTCTGGGACAACTGGACAATGCTGCACGCGACGTCGGACTACTATGATGTCGCAGGATTCAAGGCCGGCAAGTCAACACTCACACCCATCGAACTCGACGGGCTGGGTGACGTATCCGGAAAGTCACTCTTACACCTACAATGTCACTTTGGCCTGGATACGCTCTCCTGGGCACGGCGGGGGGCGCGTGTTACCGGCGTGGACTTCTCCGGACGAGCTATCGAGCAAGCACGATCGCTCGCTGCCGAGCTTAGAATCGCGGCCCGCTTCATCCAGTCCAACGTCTACGACCTGCCAGCGGCGTTGCATGAAGCGTTTGACATCGTCTTCACCTCCTACGGTGTACTGTCCTGGCTGCCGGATCTCCACCGCTGGGCCGAGGTAGTCGCTCACTTTCTCGCTCCCGCTGGAATCTTCTTCATCGTAGATCATCATCCCTTCGCCTCGATATTCGGCAGCGCCGATGGCGGCGAGCTTTGGAGGCGGGTAGCCGTCCCTTACTTCCCCGGGCCGCAGCCAGAGGTAACGGAATCCTACGGATCGTACGCTGTGTCGAGCGATGAGCGGCAAGGCATCGAGTACAACTGGCGCCATCCATTGAGTGAGATCATCAATGCCGTGCTCGCCGCCGGACTCCACCTCGAGAGCCTGCATGAGTACCCCTACAGCGACTTTCCGGTCAAGCCGGGCATGGAGTGCGGCGAGGACGGCTGGTGGCGCCTGCCGGGGAAAGGCGACGGTATGATTCCACTGTTATTTTCTCTCAAAGCAACCAAGTGAGCGGAAGCAGCTTTTATACAGTTTGCTCGTGCGCGTGTAGCGTGGTAGAGCATGGTGAAAGGGAGAACGGGATATGGCGATAGAGACGATCAATCCAGCAACAGGGGAACGGCTGGCGACATATGAGGCGTTTACGCCAGAACGTGTAGATAGGGCATTGACGCTGGCGAAGGAGGCAGCGCACCAGTGGCGGCGAACCAGCTTTGAGGAACGGAGCGCGAGGCTGCGAGCACTGGCAGGTGTACTGCGTTCGCAGCGGGATGAGCTGGCGCTGCTGGCGACGCAGGAGATGGGGAAGCCGATTGTCGAAGCACGAGCGGAGGTAGAAAAGGCGGCAGGGGGCTGCGAGTACTATGCGGAGCATAGCGAGCGCTTCTTAGCGCCGGAAGTCGTGGAGACGAACGCACGGGAGAGTTTTGTGGCGTACCGGCCGTTGGGAGTTGTGCTCGCGATCATGCCATGGAATTTCCCCTACTGGCAGGTCCTGCGGGCAGCGGCGCCGATCATCATGGCGGGAAACACAATGGTGCTGAAACACGCTTCGCATGTGACGGGTTGTGCGCTGACATTGGAG
>JAMDCW010000015.1 GCA_023489405.1 Chloroflexota bacterium | reverse complement strand
CAAAGGGGACCCTCTAGCGCAGGGCACTCATCACCAGCGTAGCCCCGGGCATCAGAGTGGCTTGCGTGATTGCGCTCGCCCAAGCCGGATGACATCGCGCTCGATGACACCACCCACCTCGATCGAGCGAGAAAGTGCGCCAGCGCATTGGTATTGCCGTGGTGGTTACTCCCACCGCTTACGCACGTCTTTGCCACGCTCAACTCCCATGCTTCTCGATTCACGTGGCGCTATGCTGCAGCACAGCATCGATGGCGGCGGTGAGGGAACGAGCGACCGACGCCGGATTGCGGGTGCCGTCTGCCAGGTATGAGGTCCACTTCGGCCAGATCGTCTCGATCTGCGACCAGACAGGGGAGTAGGGTAACTCCCGAGAGTGTTTGCGAAGGAGCTGGACAGGCGGACCAGCCGTTCGTGGTGAGGTATTCGAGGAATGTCCAGCCAGCCTCCCGATGCTTGGAGGTCTTGGTGAGTCCAGTGTTGTTGAAATTGCCATTCACGATCTCCCCAGCCGGCCCCACCGGTAGCGGCGCGATGTCCCAGGCGAAGGGGACGGAACTGTAGGTGATATCCGTCGTGTGAACCCAGTTGAGGGTCATCGCCAGCCGCCCGCTCGTGAACTGGCCGAACGGTGACGCTGATCCTCGCAGCGCCGGCGGCGGGCTCACCTGCTCCTTGTGCTGGAGGTCGTAGAGGAACTGCAATCCCCGGATGCTCTGCGCCGTGTCGAGGAGGCACTTCGAGCGCTGGGAATCGAGGAGATGCCCTCCCGCCTCCCAGAGGAAGGAGCTTCCCATCTGGACGTCGAAGGGGACGAGGAAGCCGTACTGGTCGGGGGTACTGCTGCCAGTCGTGCGCATGGTCGCCTGCCGCGCTACCTGGGTGAAGTCGTTCCAGGTCCACTTGCCAGCATCGTAGAGCTGCGCCGGCGTCTGGGTGACCCCCGCCTTTTTGAGTGCATCGGCATTGTAGACGAGAACAGCGGTGGAGATCGTGCTGGTAATGAGACCGTACTGCTTCCCCTGCCACTGGCCGGCCTGGAGCGCCTGAGGATAGAAGTCCTGCGGCTGGACGAGCTTGGCGTCACGGGCGATGAGCGACCCCAGGTCGGTGAGGAAGCCTTTGCTGGCGAACTCGGGAAGGATGGCTCCTGGACCTGGCAACCCAAGCACATCAGGAGGCACTCCACCTGCAATCATGGTGAGCAGCTTGCCAATGTAGGCAGAGCCATACGGAGTAGCGAGCACACTCACGTGGATATCGGGGTGAGCGTGCTCGAAGCGGGCGACCGGCCCGTAGACGAGCTGCTTCATGATATCGGGGGAGACCAACCAGCGGAAAAACGTGAGCGTGACCTGCTTAGCGTTGACAGTGACCCCTGAAGAGCTGGCAGTGGAAGTAGCGGTGGCACTGACTGCGGAGGAGGCGACAGTGCTGGACCTCGGTACTGCGGCGGCGCTGGAGCTGGCTGCTGCGGTGCTCGTGCTAGAAGTAGCGGAGCGTCCACCACAGGCGGAAAGCGCCACGGTCGCGAGGGCGAGCTGAGCGGCGCTGCAGAGGAGGGTGCGGCGGCGCAGGGTTATCACGCGGGGATTCCTTTCCGATTCAGGGAAGACGTGGGATGCCAGCGAAGAATATAGAATTCGTCGAACGCGCTGTCAACTCCTCACATGCAGCAATCTTACCGTCAAGACATGACATATTTCCGCTGCCTACCAATGTCCGTGAGCACCACACTGCCATCCAGGTGAGCAAACCGTCCAGCGCAGCGCACGGTGTTGCCATCAGGCGGCTCCTCAAGATGGACAGCCGCGGAGTACCAAGAGAAAAGGCGCCGCCGCACCTGCTGAACAGCCATTCATCGCGGTGAGGAGGCCTCCCCTCCTTTGACAGTCAATCGGCGCACTCGCTATACCCGGAGCGTATGATAGTCAAAACTCTGGGAAAGGAAGAACATGCACCTCGGTCTCGTTACCTACAACCTCGCCCGCGATTGGGACATCTCCGCGATCATCCAGCGCTGCACGGAGACAGGTTTCGAAGGAGTCGAGTTACGTACCACGCATGCCCACGGCGTAGAAGATACGCTCACACCAGAACAGCGCCAAGCCGTGCGGCGACAGTTCGCCGGCTCCCCCATCACGCTCGTCGGCCTAGGTACGACATTCGAATACCATAGTCTCGATCCCCAGATCGTCCGGCAGAACATCGAAGGCACAAAGCGCTATCTGCAGCTTGCCGCTGATGTAGGCGCGCTCGGCGTCAAAGTTCGTCCTAACGGTCACCAAGAGCAGGCTGGTATCCCACGTGCCAAAACACTCGAACAGATCGGTCACGCCGTCCGAGAATGCGGCGTCACCGCCCGCGACCTCGGACTCGAGCTCCGCGTCGAAATGCACGGCTCTGTTGCCGGCGCATCCGACATGCGGCAGATCTTCGCCGTCGCCGGCGGCTACGGCTGGGCCTGCTGGAACTCTAACCAGATCGACGTTAAAGATGGCTCTGTCCAGCACGACTTCGACCTCGTCTCCCGCTGGATCAGGCTCGTCCACATCACCCGTATCTGGAACCCCGACTATCCTTACGCGGAACTGTTCCACCTCCTCAAGGATACCGGCTATCAAGGCTTCTGCCTCGCGGAAATCCCCTCCAGTGCTGATCCAGTGGAACTCATGCACTACTATCGCGCCCTCTTCGACGCTCTGGGCGGACGCTGACGTCACGCCGATCATCGCGCTAGTAACGAATGCCGGGTAGCATACGCGAGATCATCTGCCGTAACTGCGAGGCGCACCTGCTCAACATCGCGAGCTATCTGGTCGATCAAGAGAGCAACGCTCGGGAAGCGCAGCTCATCCCGCAACCGCTTCACGAACTGTAATTCCACCTGCTGCCCATACAAATCTCCGGAAAAATCGAGCAAGTACGCCTCCACTCGTTGATCTTGTCCATCAAACTGAGGACGCCGGCCGATACTCACCGCTGCTACGCTGCCTATCCCCTGATGGAGTGCTACGGCCGCATAGATCCCTGTCCGCGGCACGACCTTTTCTCGCGGTGGCACAATATTCGCGGTCGGATATCCTAAAGAGTGCCCACGATGATCACCGTGAACGACAACACCACTCAACGCGTATGGGCGGCTAAGCCCTTGGCGCACACGTTCTACGTCTCCTTCTATGAGCCATTCTCGCAAGGTATTGCTTGATACGTCACGATCGGCATCGCTCAAGCGTTCGATTCTCTGCACTGTGAATCCATACGTGGAACCAAGCCTTTCAAGCAACGCAACATCGCCAGTGCGGCGGTGACCAAAACGGAAGTCTGCACCGACGATCAACATCCGGAGGGGCGCTAGCTGTCCCAGTCGTTCCATGAACGCCTCAGGGGCCAATCCAGCCACTTCCAGCGTGAACGGCAGCGTGAGTACAATGTCAACCCCTAAAGCTCCTAATAGCTGCTGACGCTCTTCAAGCGTCGTCAGATAACCGAAGAACGGCTGACCTGGCAGAACCGACCGTGGATGAGGCCAAAATGTCACGACAACCGAGCGCCATTTTCGGGACCGCGCCAGCTCTACCACCTGGCCGATCAACATCTGGTGGCCACGGTGAATGCCGTCGAAGTTGCCGATCGTTGCAACAAAAGGGGGACCAGATGGGAGCTGGTCCCCAAATTGTAGGCAGAGCACTGTTCAATGCGCAGCCGCCGGCGTCGCCATGGCCTTTGGCAACGCCTGGCGCAAAGCTTGAAAAACGCCATCCAGGTCCGCCTTATTCACCCAGCCGAGATGCCCCACGCGGATGATCTTGCCAGCCAGACTCTGCTGGCCACCAGAGATCACTACACCATGCTCTTCCCGCATCAACCCGACAAGCTTCTTTCCATCAACTCCTTCAGGCAGCCACGCGGCAGTCACGACATCCGACGTGTGCTGCGCATCTCCCATAATCCTGAACCCCAACGCTGTAAGCTGTTCACGGGTATAAGCGGCTAACTCCCGGTGCCGAGCGAATACTTGTTCCTGCCCTTCAGCTTCCATAAGCTGCAAGGCACGCTCCAGCGCAAAAATTACCGACACCGCCGGTGTCGTAAACGTCTGGCCATTTTGGGCATACTGACGCGCTTTCGCAAAGTCCCAGTAGAACCGGGGGCATGTCGCCGTTTCCATAGCCTTCAAAGCACGCGGGCTCGCCGACACCATGACCACGCCCGGAGGCGACATCCAAGCCTTCTGCGATCCTGTAATCGCCACGTCAACGCCCCAGCCATCCTGATCAAACGGTAGGGCGCCGATAGAGCTGACGCCATCCACCAATAACAACGCCTGGCCAGCCACCGCGCGTGCAATAGCTGCGATGTCATTGGTTACCCCCGTAGAGGTCTCGTTATGGGTCACCAGCACACCTTTTACCTCCGGATGCTGAGCGAGCAGACGGCGAACTTCCACGGGATCTGCATAGCGCCCGTACTCTACACCGTACTTGATGACGTTCAAGCCGAACGCTCTGGCAATCGCTGCAAAACGATCACCAAACACCCCGATAGACACCGCGAGAACGGGATCACCCGGAGAGAAGCAGTTTACTATTGCCGCCTCCAGACCGCCCGTCCCCGAGCCAGGGAAAAGATAAATGTCACTCGCCGTCTTGAACCACCGTTGCAGCCCGGCCGCTACACTCCGGAGAAGGGAGGCAAACTCCGGCCCGCGATGATCAATCATCTCCTTGCTGCTAGCCACTGCCACTTCAGGCGGTACAGGAGTAGGACCGGGGATACGGAGGTTCATTGGCGATCTATCCTTTATTCACTTATTCACTCAAACGCAACCAGATCCAGTATACCGCGGCACATTAAAGCTGACAGAAGGGGAGCAACATGGAAATCCGCGTTGAGCGCAGCGTGCGCCGGCAGCGTACAGTAAGCGCTCGCTTCGAACACGGCATTCTCGTCATTCGTATCCCTGCTAGCTTGACCCTAGAGGAAGAACAACGGTGGATACATCGCGTGCAGCAACGGCTTACCCCTCTCCACACCCCAGGCGCAGACGATCGTGAGCTCAGCGACCGCGCCACAAAGCTCGCTCAACGCTATCTACCAGTGCACTTGCCCTCTTTCCAGATCCGCTACGTCAACAACCAGCAGTGGCGCTGGGGCAGTTGTTCTCCTCAGACCGGCGAGATTCGCCTTTCGCACCGCCTCGCGCAACTCCCCGAATGGGTGCGCGACTACGTCATCATCCACGAGCTAGTCCACCTGATCTACCCTAACCACAGCAACCAGTTCTGGCGCCTCGTCGCTCGCTACCCGCTCGCTGAACGTGCCCGCGGTTTTCTCATTGCTCTTGATGCGATAGAGCACAATCCCCACTCTCTCGCAGGTACCTCTTCCGAAGAGCACCTCGAGAGAACATCTAACACCATGCTAACAAAAGAATAGTTGACATGTCAGCACTCAACTAGGATACTGCGAAGAGCAGTAATGAGGATGGTCCATACCACCCTCCCGCTGCTAGCAGAGAGGATATGTACGTCTATTATGACACTACCCGACACCTTTGAATCCATTGATCGCTCGAAGCTAGAGCAGGTTCCTGCCACACTGCCTGTGGTTCCCTTGCGGGGCACGGTGGCCTTCCCTCGCATTCCTATGCCGATGCACGCGGGGCGAGAGGGATCTCGCCGCGCTTTGGTAGAAGTTGCTGAATCCGAGGAGAAACTCGTGCTCCTCCTCACTCAACGTGAGCGCGAAAAGGAGAAGGTGCAGGAAGGCGACCTCTACGAAGTCGGTACCGTTGCGAAAATCCTTCAGCTCTACGCTGCTCCTGGCGGCTTACTGAACTTTGTCATCCAAGGGTACGCGCGAGCACGCGTCCGCTGGTTCAACCAATTTGAGCCATACATCGCGGCGACGATCGACATCTTGTACGAGTCGGAAGAGCGCTCGCCGAAGATCGAAGCTTTGCACCGCGAGATTCAGCAGCTCATCCACCGTTACGTCGAGCTCGAGGGCGCCATTCCTGAAGAAGCGGCCCAGTGGGCCGATAAAGTAGAAGATTCGAATCTCCTCGCTGACCTCGTCGCCGCCTTCTTGCCAGAGTTCACCGACGTCCAGAAGCAAAAAATCCTCGAGACCATTGAGATCGAGCCACGTCTCCGTCTCGTCGTCCAGCTCCTCACCGAACAAATCGAAATCCTGGCCATCAAGGCGAAAATCCACGGTGAGATCAAGCAGGGCATGGAAAAACAGCAGCGTGAGTTCTTGCTCCGCGAGCAGCTCAAAGCCATCCAGCGAGAACTCAGCGGCGATAGTGAGATGAGTGAAGGCGATCAGCTCCGCAAGCAGATCACCGAAGCAAACATGCCCGAGGATGTCCGTAAAAAGGCGGAAAAAGAGGTAGCTCGTCTGGAAGCGATGCCTCAAGGTTCGCCAGAAACTGGCATGATCCGCACCTACATTGACACGCTGCTTGCCCTTCCATGGTCCAAGGAGACGGAAGATCGTCTCGACATCGAAGAAGCTGCTCGTGTGCTCGATGAAGATCACTACGGTCTCGGCAAGGTCAAAGACCGGATTCTCGAGCACCTCGCCGTACGTAAACTGAGCAGCCAGTTGCGCACACCTATCGTCTGCTTCGTCGGCCCTCCTGGTGTCGGCAAGACAAGCCTCGCAAAGTCTATTGCCCGAGCCCTCGGACGCCAGTCGGTTCGCGCTTCACTCGGCGGTGTTCACGATGAAGCGGAAATTCGCGGCCACCGGCGCACCTATATCGGCTCAATGCCCGGACAT
>JAMDCW010000097.1 GCA_023489405.1 Chloroflexota bacterium | reverse complement strand
GGGCGTATCGATATTGTGGAGGTGGTTTGAAACGATGATGCATGGCGCAGTGGGGATGGAGCCCTTTACCTCTACACGCATCAGGTGTGTGGCGTACCATGCAAGTATCCAGATGATTCTCTGAACCCAGAGGCGGTACTCTGAAGGAGGTCGGGGGGCTTGTGGGGGCAAGGCTTTTTCTCTCCGGTGAGTTTGTTTGAGGATCTCTTGGTGCCATGTTAGCGATAAGCTGCCTAGAACAGGAGGGTAGAAGTGGCACATCTCGTGGCTAGGTGTGAACGATTCATTCCTTGTGCACCTACTAGGGTTTTCCCGGTTATTGCGGATGTTCACTCTGGACAGCGGATGCTACTCACAGAGCATTTTCGGGATTATCAGGTACATCGGAGCAAGAATGGTAGCACGCTTCTTTCGTGGGTGCTCCATGTCGGTACGCATCGGCGGCAGTACCGAATGGCTATCGAGCGAGTGGTCCCAGGAAAGCTGCTGGTGGAGCGTGACACGTTGTCGTCATTCACGTTGATATGGGACGTGACGGCGGAAGAAGAAGGGTGCCGGGTGGTCCTGGAGAGCCAATGGGATCAGCGCAGCCGTGGAGTCCCGGCTTTATTTGAGCGTATTTTTGCACCGCGGTCACTTCAGCGGATCTATGAGGCGATGCTTTATCGTCTGGAGGGTGTCGCGAGTAGTGATCAGGTGGTATTAGGGCCAGCGGTAGATGTACCAGAGACTGAAGGGCAGCAGGTCGGTCCGCATTAGTGGCCTGTTCTCAAATGAGAGTTTTAGAGCGTTGTTAGACAGGAGCTAGAAAAGCTAGTCCTCTGAATTGTCTGATGGAAGGCAAGAAGAATCTTCCCGTTATACTCAAGTGCATTATCAAACAGCAGCGTCTGGGTAAGGGTTACTCTTTCCAGGACGTCTGGCAGAGAGGTAGGCCAGTGGAATGAGTGGTCATTCAAAGTGGGCTCAGATTAAGCGACAGAAGGGTGTGAACGATGCACGTCGAGGACAATTATTCACCAAACTTGGGCGCGAAATCTCTGTAGCAGCACGAGAAGGAGGACCTGATCCGGACGGCAATTTTCGCTTGCGATTGGCGATCCAGAAGGCACGCCAGAACAATATGCCAATGGAGAATATCGAACGAGCGATCAAACGTGGCGCTGGCAGCGGTGAGGGTAGTGAGAACTGGGAACAGGTTTTCTATGAAGGGTATGGTCCGGGGGGCGTGGCTATTCTAGTCCAGGCACTGACCGATAACCGCAACCGGACGACGTCAGAAGTACGCAGCATCTTCACGCGCAGCGGCGGTAGTTTAGGCGAAGCCGGCAGTGTAGCGTGGATTTTTGACCAGCGGGGACAGGTAATTATTGATCTAGCCAACAGAGATCCAGATGAGACACAGCTTGAAGTAATCGATGCTGGAGCCGAAGATGTGATACAGGAAGGTAATGAGCTGATCGTATATACGCAACTCGAAGACCTCAATCGGGTACGGCAAGAGTTGGAGAAGAGCGGTCATACTATTACTGGTGCTGAACTCACCATGCTCCCGAAGACACAGATCGAACTGGATGAACATCAAGCGGAGCAGGTACTACGGTTGATTGATCGTCTTGAAGAGCTAGATGATGTCCAGCAGGTATATAGTAACTACGCTATTTCTGATGAGCTCTTGGAGAGGATGGCGGGGTGAGTGAGGTGCGGCGCCGGATCTTAGGGATTGATCCTGGCTCCGCTCGTCTCGGCTTTGGTGTCGTTGATTGTGATGGGCCTGATCTGCAGGTAGTGCGTTTTGGCTGTCTGGAGACGTCGCCTACTGATGCAACCAGTGTGCGTTTGTACGCACTTTATCGCCAGCTTACTGAGGTCATAGCCGGAACTGAACCTTCCGAGATTGCTGTGGAAGAACTCTTTTTCAATAAGAATGCACGTACGGTGATTGCGGTGGCGCAGGCACGTGGTGTGGCATTGCTGAGCGCGGCAGAATACGGGGTGCCGATCTATGAATATACACCATTGCAGGTAAAGGTAAGCGTTGTAGGATTTGGCAGGGCCGAGAAGCGTCAGGTACAACGTATGGTTACATCGATGCTCCAGCTCTCAGAAATACCGGAGCCGGATGATGTGGCCGATGCCTTAGCAGTGGCAATCTGCCATAGCCAGCAGCGTGGATCGAGGATAGCCGATCTGCTAAGGCAACCTTTGTAAGACCGGAAGGATCCATGATTGCAGGAATTCGCGGCACCCTTTCGCGGGTGAGTGGTGACCATGTGGTGATCTTATGCGGGGGATTTTACGTTCGAGTTGTCGTACCCCTATCAACATTGCAAGTGCTACCCACAATTGGCGAGACAGTGGAATTACAGACACATCTGTACTTCCGGGAGGATGTGATCGCCCTGTACGGTTTCCAGACGGCGGATGAGCTCGCGCTTTTCGAACTCTTACTCACGGTACAGGGTGTAGGGCCACGATTAGCGTTGAGCTTGCTTTCAGTTTTTGCGCCGATTGAATTGCGCCAGGTGCTGGGACGGGGAGAGGAACGTCGACTGCTAAAGGTGCCTGGAATTGGCAGGCGGATGGCCGCACGATTGATACTAGAGTTACGTGATCGTATCGGACGGATTGTAACAGATGCTGAAGAAGCAGCCATCGGCGTAGACGATCAGTTGGTGACAGCGTTGATGACATGGGGCTACCGACGTGCTGATGCTGAGCGAGCACTACAGGTGGCGCAAATTGCAGCGATCCCGGATGATGGAGCCCGATTAGCTGCCGCAGCAGCATTTCTCGTGCAGCAGGCTGAAGGCTAAGTATCGCAGGAGTGTAAAGACGGAGAGGATTAAGATGCGGCGTACGGCGAAATGCGGTGAGTTGCGGAGTGTAGACGCAGGACGTGAAGTGGTGCTCAATGGGTGGGTGCAACGGCGGCGAGACCATGGGGCATTAATTTTTCTCGATGTCCGTGACCGCAGTGGCATCATACAAGTGGTATTCGATCCGACAGAATCACCGGCAGCCCACGAAGTAGTGTCGCACCTACGTATAGAGAGTGTAGTAGCGATTCGGGGAGCCGTGCGTTTGCGTCCAGTAGGAACCGTGAACCCGCAAATTAGCACTGGTGAAATTGAAGTAGCAGCGTTGGATGTCCACGTACTCAATAAAGTAAGTCAGTTGCCATTCAGTATTGGGGATGGAACAGAGCCTGATGAAGCGGTGCGTTTGAAGTATCGCTATCTTGATTTGCGGCGCCCACGGTTGCAGCGAGCGATTGTTCTCCGCTATCAGATTACGAAGCGCATTCGAGATTTTCTGGATGCGCAAGGCTTCCTGGAGATTGAGACACCAATGCTGATCAAAAGCACACCGGAAGGGGCGAGGGATTTTCTAGTACCAAGCCGATTGAGTCCAGGGGATTTTTATGCGCTGCCGCAGTCGCCACAGCAGTTGAAACAACTGCTGATGGTTGCGGGTTTTGAGCGTTACTTTCAGATCGCCCGCTGTTTTCGAGATGAAGATAGCCGTGCCGAACGCCAGCCGGAGTTTACTCAGCTCGACGTAGAGATGTCTTTTGTAGAACAACGCGATGTCATGGAGTTGATCGAGAGCTTGCTCATCGAGCTGGCACAGAGGTTTACATCGCTGCGGCTTCGGGAGGCTCCATTTCCGATTTTGAGCTTTGAGGAGAGCATAGCACGGTTTGGGAATGACCATCCTGATTTGCGATTTGGGATGGAACTCGTCGACCTGACACAATATGGGAAACAGAGCAACTTTACGGTGTTCCGGACGGCAGTGACTCGAGGAGGCCAAGTCAAGGCCATTCTAGCACCGGGATGTGCTGGCTGGTCGCGCCGAGAGATCGAAGAAGTGACAGAGCGAGCACGAACGTATGGGGCCAGAGGGCTCGTTTCATTCGCGGTACGGTCTGAAGGAGTAGTGAGTCCGGTCGGTAAGTTTTTCACTGATCAGGAACTGGCAGCAATTGTCCATACGACAGGAGCACAACTAGGAGATCTGATACTGGCAGTGGCGGATGCGCCAGCAGTTGTGGCAAAGGTACTCTCACGTTTACGGACAGACCTTGGGGAGCAACTCGGGTTGATTGATAAGGGAGAGCTGGCTGGTTGCTGGATTACCGGCTTCCCCATGTTTGAGTGGAACGAAGAGGAGCAGCGCTACCAGGCGATGCACAATCCGTTCTCGGCGCCGATTCCAGAGCACTATGATCTGCTCATGCGTGACCCAGTAAAAGCAATGGCACAACAGTACGATGTAGTCTGGAACGGTATGGAGATTGGTGGTGGCAGCATTCGCATCAACCAGCGTATGTATCTGGAGCAGGTGTTTCGCTTCATTGGACTGTCAGGTGAACAGATCAGGGAACGATTCGGCCACATGCTCGAGGCGTTTGATATGGGAGCACCGCCGCATGGCGGTATTGCGCTAGGTCTCGACCGTCTCGTGATGCTGATTGCTGGCGAGCCGTCTATTCGAGAAGTGATCGCCTTCCCTAAGAACTCTAGCGCCCAGGATTTACTTTTTGGAGCGCCATCACCGGTGGATCCGCAGCAGCTCTTGGACCTACATCTTGCGATTATGCAGGATCAGCCGTGAGAAATTGTGAGGAGAGGCGTCGAGGCTCTCCTCACAGAGAATGATGTTTAGGGTTTAGGGCGTGGGTGCTCCCCACCCTTCTTACCGATTCTAGAATAGAAGTCGGTGCCATGGCGTTCCATAGTGGAAGCGCCACCTTTACGGCCAATCTGAGCGAAGAACTCGGAGCCACGTTCATTTTTCACAGTTTCACCACCTTTGCGACCAATCTCAGCATAGAACTGAGGGCCGTATTTCTCACGGACCGCCTGGCCGCCGTGGCGAGCCTGTGGTGTTCCCGGAGTAGGGCCGCGCTTATCTTCACGCACTGTTACACTTCCTTTCTGCCTCAAGAGAGGTCTACTGTATCAATGCGGGCTGATGTTGGGACAAACGACCTCTCTCACTGAGTTGAGAGCATGCACCCGCGCATTCTTGGGAGGATTTGAATGCTACTATCCTCCCACGATGAGCGAATCAAAGAAATCGCTCACTAGGTAAGTACGCGTGCACTGTGCAGATGTTACGTGCTCGAGCACCTATTCGCCTCGATTTTGCCGGAGGATGGACGGATGTGCCGCCGATAGCTTATGAACTCGGGGGACACGTACTGGCTGGGGCAATATCACTGTTCGCAACGGTGACGGTAGAGCGACTGGAGAAAGCACAAGTAGTTGTGACATCAGAAGATTTTAGTGAGCAAATTGAAGTGCGGAGTCCTGAGGCGCTCGTCTATGATGGCCGGCTGGATTTGTTGAAAGCAGCGGTGCGGCGGTTTGCTCCGAACGGTGGCGTTAAGGTGGAGGTTCGCTCTGATGCGCTACCTGGTTCTGGAACTGGCTCTTCGGCAGCGGTGGGGGTGGCACTGGTAGCAGCGCTGTCGGCGATGGCAGGACAGTTGTTACCAGCAGATGAGGTGGGGGAGGCGGCTCGACTTCTGGAGACAGAGGAGCTGAAGAATGCGTGTGGTCGACAAGATCAATACACGGCGGCTTATGGAGGGATAAATCTCTGGCATTTTGGGGAACATACCGTAAGCGGTGGAGCTTTGATGCTAGCTCCAGAGGTATTGCGGGAACTTGAACAGCGGCTCGTACTCTGCTATAGCGGGGCATCGCGGATCTCAGGGGCAGTGGTGAGCCGAGTAACTGATCGCTATAAACACCGTGATGAAGCAGTGGTGGCTGCCTTGGCGAAGCTGGGGGAATTGGCACAGCAAGGAGCGTACCATTTGCTTGCTAGAGGGATCGATCGCTTTGGCTGCCTGTTGGGGGAGAACTGGCAAGCGCAGCGAGCATTGGATCCCGGTATTACGACAGCGCGGGTAGATGAACTTATGGCGATAGCCAAAGGTGCCGGAGCGTTGGGCGGTAAGGCGTTAGGAGCTGGTGGCGGTGGCTGTTTGCTCTTCTGCTGTGCTGCAGGGCGTGAGGCGGAGGTGCGCAGAGAGCTGGCACAACATGATGCGGTACCCTTGCGATGGACCTTTTGGGAACAAGGCGTTGAAGTGTGGAGGAGTCCTGATCGATGAGTTGGAATATTTCTCTTTCGGTGTTTGCCGATGAAATTGCGCGCGATTTTGCGGAGCAGCTCGAAGTAGTGCGCAGTGAAGGTCTACAGCAAATCGATCTGCGGGGGGCTTGGGGGAAGAATGTTCTTGATTTCGAAGACGAGGACCTCAAGCGGATTATGGCAGCACTTGCGCAGTATGGCGTGCACGTTGCTTGCATTGGATCACCACTCGGGAAGACCAAGATCACGGAGCCTTTTGAGGAGCAGCTACCGCGTTTCCGGCGGGCGCTGGAGGTTGCGCGTATTGTGGGAACGCGGAATATCCGGATTTTCTCATTCTATCTTCCGAAGGGAGAGCCCCCGGCGCGTTATCGAGACGAGGTCGTACGTCGATTGACGATCTTCACGGAGATTGCGGCTCGAGAAGCGTCAGGGATTTTGCTACTCCACGAGAATGAGCGGGAGATTTACGGTGAGGATGGAGAGCGCTGCGTAGAGATACACCGGCTGATTCCAGCGCCGAATTTGCGGGCGGTATTCGATCCGGCGAACTTTGTCATTGTCGGAGTGCGACCGTTTACCGATGCGTGGCCATTGCTGCAAGTTCCTGATCAGTGAAAAACTTACCGACCGGACTCACTACTCCTTCAGACCGTACCGCGAATGAAACGAGCCCTCTGGCCC
>JAMDCW010000002.1:3664-6974 GCA_023489405.1 Chloroflexota bacterium | reverse complement strand
GGTCGCTACCGACGTAGCGGAACGTGACATCATCGAACTCGACGCGGCCGGTAGTGTTTGGGAGCGTGAGGGCATTGGGGCGATCGACGACGTCGTTGTGGGCATCAAGCACTTCGAAGATACGGGAGGCACTGACAGCGGAGCGCGAAAGCTGGGAGGAGAGGAAGCCAAGCGTGAAGATCGGACGGATCATGAGGCCAAGATAGGCCATGAAGGCGACGAGATCACCGACGGAGAGCTGGCGTTGAAGAATGAGGTGGCCACCGAACCAGACGACGAGAGCGTTGCCGAGATTCGCCCAGAAGAAAAAGACAGGGAAGTTATTGGAGAGGGCGCGCACGGTGCGAATGTTAACGGCCAGGAGCTTGTCATTCAGGGCGTTGTAACGCTGACGTTCGTACGGTTCGCGGGCGAAGGATTGGACGACGCGGATACCGGCGAGGTTCTCCTGGAGGATGGTATTGAGGGCGCTGAGCTGGGCTTGTACTTCGAAGAACATCGGGCGGATACGGATGATGAAAGTCGTAAACGTCCAGGCCATGAGCGGGAAGGTGAGAAGGCAGATGATGGCCAGCTTCCAGTCGGCAGAGAAGAGGATGACAATGCTGCCAATCAACACCACCAAACCACTGGCGGCTTGGATGACGCCATTGCCGATGAAAGCACGGACTTGTTCGACATCGCTGGTCATTCGTGTCATGAGCTGGCCGGTTTGTGCCTGGTCGAAGTAGGAGAAGCTCAGGGATTGGATCTTTTCGAAAAGGGCGTTGCGGAGGTCGTAGGCAGCAGACTGCGAGGTCTTTTCTGCCCAGAAACCTTGAGTGAAGGTGAAGATGCCTCGGATAATGGCGAGGAAAATGAGCGCGAGGCAGGCGATGATCAAGATACGGGCGTTGTCGGCGGTGATACCTTGATTGATGATGATGCGTAGGAGTTGAGGACCGATGAGGTTGGTGACGGTTACGATGATGAGGCTCAGCAGGCTACCGACAGCGGTTGGCCAGAAGGGGAAGAGGTAGGTGAGGGTGCGACGCAGGTGTTTCAGCGAAGGATCCCTCCCTCATTCACCCTCAAGAAAAGTCTCTTTCCGTAACATTAACCGGAGCCGGCGGCTGGTGACTAGTGCCCGGCAGCACCGCTCCACTATTTTCGTTGAAGGAGGCATCTAGGGTACCATCTCGTGCAAACCCATGCCACGAATTGATCGACTCTTGATAGTACAGGACTTACAATTGGCATAGTGCGTTCGAGATTGAGAGAAAGGGTAGGCCATGCTCCGGCTGAGGCGGTTTGTGCTAGCCGCGTTGAGTGTAGGTGTGCTGGTTGGTGGGCTGGCGTTCTTTGCTGTCCCTAGCTTTGCGGATAATGCAGAGAGTGGAACGTTACCGCCGTCGCCGAATCCGAGTACGCCGGAGGCGGCATACTATGTGTTTACCGGGCCAGCGGATAACCAGGTGACAATTACGCTGACCTATTCGCCGAATGCCATAATAGACTCTACCGGCCACCCATTTGATAGTCTCGTCGGCTTCAATGTGTATGGTGACAATGGTGTGCTCTTTGGGAAGAGTGGGTTGGTGTCGCCGGGGGATCGCTCGTGGAATTTCATGTCGACCTCTGATGTGCATCAGTACACGGTTCAGGTGTTCAACTATGCCGAATCTCAAGGAGTATCGTACACGCTGAGCTTGCAGGGAGCGACGATTGCCCCAGCGGTGACACCGACGCCGACGGCGAATCCGCTCGTCGTGCCTGCTGTAGTGACACCGTTACCCACACCGACGCCACTGCCGGCGGTGCCGCTCGCGGCGCCTACGCCGCAGATCTTGCCGGAGACGCTGATGGCACCAGGGCAGCACGTGTCGGGATCGCTCGTCGGTGACGTCGTGAGCACGCTCCAGGATATCCCGGTGACGGGAACGAGTAACGGGAGCTCAATTACCTTGACCTTGACGGCGCAGGAAAGCAATCTGATCCAGGATGGTCTGGCGGGGTTCAATGTCTATCAGATGCAGGGCGGGGTAAAAGTGCTGATTGCGGTAGCTTTGCCGCCGACCATTGGAGCGCCGGCGGTGACGGTAACCTTTCCAGGAGCTACCAATGGATACGGAGACTTCCTCGCTGAGATCTATAATGGCCAGCCAGGGGCTACACTTCACTACACCTTGACGAGAAGCTAGAGGGCAAGCCGAGGGTATGAGCGGCCTCAGCTCGCCATTGTGGGGAGGCTGAGGTGCTGGAAGGTCCTTTCTTCACCACGAGTACGGCAGTGCTGGTGCTCGTGGTACTGGCCTCGTTGGTTGGCATCATTACCTATCGCTGGAATTTCCCGTATACCGTAGCGCTGCTGCTTGTTGGTGTTGCTTTAGGGCACAGCTCACTGGAACAGATGCTTCCATTCAGTCCGCAATTGATCCTCGTGGTGTTTCTGCCTGGGCTGCTTTTCGAGGCGGCGCTGCACCTGCGCTCTGATCACTTGCGGCGGCTGTGGGGGCTCGTCGTGCTGCTGGCTGGACCTGGCGTGCTGATCACCATGGGGATTGTCGCGGGTATTGGCCACTGGCTTTTTGACCTGCCCGTAGCGAGCGCGGTCATGCTGGGGGCGATGGTGGCGCCTACTGATCCGATTGCGGTGGTAGGGATTTTCCGACGCCTCGGGGTGCCGCCGCTGCTTTCGACGGTGATCGAGGGAGAGAGCTTGCTGAATGACGGGGCTGGTCTTGTAGCGTACTCGCTGGCGCTGGCGGTGGCCTTAGGCACGGCTCCAGATGTGGCGCACGTTACTGCGCTTTTCCTCTGGACCGCTGGCGGCGGGTTGATTCTGGGGGCAGGAACGGGATTCGTGGCGTCGCGCTTCGTGGTCCATGTGGATGATCACCTGATCGAAGTGACGATTTCGGTGGCGCTGGCCTACGGCACCTACTTGATGGCAGCGCCGCTGCGCGTTTCCGGAGTACTCGCGGTGATTGCCGCCGGCCTGGTCTTTGGCACCTATGGACGAGCAATTGGCCTGAGTCAACGAACACAGGAGGCCTTGGACGCCGTATGGGAATATGTGGCTTTTCTCTTGAATTCTGTCGTGTTTCTCTTGCTTGGCTCGGCGTTGCGTCTGAGTGACTTGGTTGCGATGCTGCCACTGGTACTGGGTGGAGTGCTGGCGTCGGTGATTGGCCGGGCAGTTGCTGTGTATGGGCTCAGCCTGCTGCCGGTGCTGGTGCGGCGGCGGCCATTGCCGCTCGGCTGGCGCCATATGATCTTCTGGTCGGGACTCCGAGGGGCGCTCTCGCTGGCTCTGGCGTGACTACCTCAA
>JAMDCW010000002.1:0-3654 GCA_023489405.1 Chloroflexota bacterium | reverse complement strand
ACCCACGGACTTTCCGGCACGTGCGGTGCTGATCAACATCGTGGCGGGAGTGGTGTTTGTGACGATTGTCGTGCAAGGGTTGTTGACCCCCATCCTTGCCTCGCGGTTGGCGCCATCAGCCGCGAGGGAGAGGCTGTAACGAAGCCTTAGTAGTTGAAGGAACGGGGCGAAGCTCAGCCGTGGATTCCTGGGGCGAACATCGCTGGATCGGTGATGGGGGGGTGAGGCGGAGCGGAAGATTCCGGCGTAGCGGGTACCGAGGAGACGGACGAAGTATTGATCTTCGGCTTCGTACATCGTGAGCAATCGATCTTTTTCCGGACGAAAGATCGATTGGTAGGCGGCGAGCGCCAGGCGCTCGCCAAGCCCGGGCGGAGGAAGAACAGGCCTATGACTAGGCTCCCCCGCTTCGTCGTCGATGCGTCGGTCGCCACCAAGTGGCACTTGGAGGATGAGGAGGATACTGATCAGGCGCTGGCGCTGCTGACCGACTACTGTGAGGGCCGCATCGCCCTCCTTGCCCTGTGGCTCGGCGACTACCGCTCCCCTATTCCCCGGTAGCCTTGCCGTTCTGCTCGCTGTTGCCACTCCCACGAACGCCGCTCTTTCCTCGACTTCCTTACCCGAGGCATAGTCTGAGCACGAGAGCTACCAAGTCCATCGGAGTGTGCTCATGAGGGGGTCTGGCTGGGGTGGCGGTGGTCGACGAGCAGTTCCTCGTGGTGGTGCCAGGCATTGAGGAAGCGGTAGAAGTTGCGCTTGCTGCGTTTGTCACGTTCCTCTTCGCTGAGCTCTTCCCAGCCGCGATGCTCGTGCATGCGGATGGGCAGCTCAGGCAGGAGGACGAGCTCGTAGCCCTGGGCGAGGAACTGAAAGCTGAAGTGGAGGTCGAGGTTGCGGTAGTAGCGGTACTTGGTATCGAGCCAGCCGGCGCGGGGCAGATCAGCACGGCGGAAGGCGAAGCAGTAGCCGGCGATGGCGTCCACATAGCGCTCAGTAGCGTCGGTGAAGTGGCGCAGGTCGTGGGTACGGAAGCCCCAGCGGCCCGTGGCACCGATATGAGGGTCGGCAAGTGTAGCGGAGATCGGGGTGAAGCAATCCCCGTACGCTTCGGTACCGGTGTCGAGGAGCAAGCAGATGCGACCGAGGGCCTGGCGGAGGGCGAGGTTGCGACCTTCGGCTTCACCAAAGCGATGGTCGGTGCGTAGGATGGTGATGGCGGGGTAGTGGTCTGGCAGCGCCTCGACCCAGCGCTCGGTATCGTCGGTAGAGGCGTTTTCGACGATGAGGTACTGGACGCGCCAGCGATGTTGGTGTTGGTGGAGGCTGCTCAAACAGCGTTCAACGTCGGATCGATAGTTGTGAACGAGGAGGCAGACAGAAAAATCGTACTGATCAGGCTCGGCGATCCGGTCAGAGACATCGGTGGCACGGGAGTAGCGCTGGGGTCGAGGTGGAGGCAGGGAGAGAGCGATGGTGCGATCAGGATAGTCGCGGAGATGGTAGCTATGGAGGTGGAGGGCGGTGCGCAGGTCGTCGGCTGTGGCGTAGTCGTGAGCTTGACGTGCTTGGTCGCGAGCGGTGATGGTGAAGCGGACGTCATCAGGGAGGGAGCTGAGGGTATAGGGCTGAACGGCATCGAGCTGGAGACCCAAGAGGTCGTCCCATTCGAGGAGGAGTTCGCGCTTATCACGAGTGCCGAGATCGGGGCTGCGGATCATCCGCCACATGACGGCACCGGCGGCGGGAAGATTGAGGTCGGAGCAGACGGCGTTCCAGAACTCATTGTTCCAGTAGTCGCGGGCATCGGGAGCTGACGTGGAGGAGGGATCGGCTTCCCAATCGCGGAGATGGTCCTGGAGGCGCTGGAGAGTAGTTTGGGCGGCGTGGAGGGCGGCGAAGGTGAAGTTGAGACGAGAGCGGTAGTGCGTGAGGAGGCAGAGGTAGCGGAAGGCAAGGGGAGAGAAGCCGCGACTGCGGAGGTCGGCAAGGGTGTAGGCATTGCCGGTGCTTTTGGCCATTTTGAGGCCGTCGGCGAGGAGGTGCTGACCGTGTACCCAATAGCGGACAAAGGGATGGTCGGTGGCGCCTTCACTCTGGGCGATTTCGTCTTCGTGGTGAGGGAAGATGTTGTCAACGCCGCCGGTATGAACGTCGAAGCTTTCACCGAGGTAACGCATGCTCATGGCGGAGCATTCGATGTGCCAGCCGGGAAAGCCTTCGCCCCAGGGGCTGGACCATTTGAGGAGGCGGCCGGACTCGGCACGCTTCCAGAGGGTGAAATCGGCGGGGTGGCGTTTGAAGGGGTCGGGATCTCCTCGCACGCCTTCGAAGAGGTGGGCGAGCCGGTTGCCTGAGAGGCGGCCATAGCTTGGAAAGGAGGTGACGTCGTAATAGATGGTGCCGTTGACCTCATAAGCGTGGCCATTTTCCAAGAGGCGTTTGATGAGGGCGATCATCTCGGGGATGTGGTCGGTGGCATGAGGGGCAATGCTGGGAGGGAGGATGTTGAGGGCGGCTTCATCGGCTCGCCACTCGGCGGTGTAGTGGGCGGCAATTTCTGTGGGGGTCTTACCGGCGGCGAGGGCGGCAGCGATGACTTTATCTTCGCCGCGTTCGAGCTGTTCTTGGCGCATGTGGCCGACATCGGTGATGTTTTTGACGTGGACGACTCGCCAGCCAAAGTGGAGGAAGATGCGTCGAAGCCAATCGGCGAAGAGATAGCTGCGAAGGTTGCCAATATGGACGGATCGGTAGACAGTGGGACCGCAGGTGTACATGCGGATGACGCCAGGGGTAAGGGGGACGATCGGCTCTTGCCGGTGGCTGAGGGTGTTGAAGATCGTGAGAGTGTCCGGAGGTGACAGTGGCGTTGAACGGTATGGCGTTGGCATCGCTTTCTCCTCGCCGTCCGCTTCGATCTCATCGATGAAGCTGGTTAGGGGTGTCCCCTCTCTCCTTTTATCTCTAGGTTTATTATGCACGTAATTTGCTGCCTCAGTGCGGGGTAATGGAATGAAGAGCCGGAGTGCTGGAGAAGAGTGGGGGAAAAGACGATAGACATATGATGGTTCCTTTAGACGAGGGAGCGGGGCGCTTAGGTGTTGGGAGCATTAGCTTCGCCGGGAATGCCGCTTCGGGGAAGAGCATGGAAGCGAACGCCTTGTTTGGTCGCTTTATGGGCGCGTTCGAGGAGGGCGTCTTGCAGGCTTAGGTGCTCTTCTCCTTTCTCCGGGGTGATGCGGTGGTAGGAGCCATCTTGGTACAGTTCGCGGGCTTTGATATTGTCTTTCAGGTAGAGCTCGAGGATTTGATCTTTGAGGTAGTCACGCATAGCGAGATCTTGAATGGGGAAGAGGACTTCGACACGGCGATCGAGGTTGCGCGGCATAAGGTCGGCACTGCCGAGGTAGAGCTCTTCATCACCGCCGTTGAGGAAGTAGAAAGCACGGCTGTGTTCGAGGAAGCGGCCGACGATGCTGATCACACGAATTTTGCCAGAGACGTCAGGCAGGTGAGGACGGACGATGCAGATGCCGCGAACGATGAGATCGACTTGCACGCCACTGGCGGCAGCGCGATAGATGAGATCGGCGAAAGGGTGGTCTTGGAAGGTGTTCATTTTGAAGAGGAGGCGAGCGGGACGGCCGGCTT
>JAMDCW010000102.1 GCA_023489405.1 Chloroflexota bacterium | reverse complement strand
GGGCCAGTTGATGAGCGTGAAGCAGGCGGCGGGGTGGAATGTCGGGTGAAGGCTGGCGGTGCATCATCGTGTTGACTTCGTCGGGGAGGCAGATGCCGGCAAGGGAGCAGCGCACACACTTGGGGCTGTCGATGAGCGGCGGAGGAATGGCGCCACTCCCGGCCATGGAGCGAGCGCTGGCGATAGCGGTGATAGTCTGGTCGGTGAGCTGCGGGGTGATTTCGACGGGGATACGCTGTTTCGTCGAGCTGTAGTAGATGATGCCGTGGGTGCAGTGGTAGCCGTGTTCCTGGAGGAGGAGGGCTTGAGCGCCGAGCTGGACAGCATCGCTCTCCCAGACGGGCTCGCCGGTTTTGGATGGTTTGCCGCGTTTATAGTCGACGGGAGTAACGGCGCCATTGTCGAGCTCGACGAGGTCGATGCGAGCGGAGAGGCCGAGGGTTTCGCTGCTGAGGGAGACGGAACGGGCGTGGATGGTTTCCTCGGCTTCCGGGATTTTGCCGGCTGCTGGCAGGTCGCCTTGTTCCTGGTCGACGCGCTGGTGGCGCAGCCGCCCATCGAGCGTATCGGCGCTGTCGGTGAACTCGCCCTGGACCCATTCGAGGTAGCAGAGGCGGGGGCAGTAGGCGTACTCGTTGAGCATACGAGCGGGAAGAAGGGTGAGGTCAGGGGTGACGGGAGAGGTGGGCTGTTCCAACGGTCTTAGGAACTCCTATCTTTTAGAGGCCAGCTCGCAAACAGCCCCAATCCATAGTGGCGTCCTGCGCCAATAGCGAGGGGACCTGGTATCGGTTTACGGAACCTGAGCCACACGTGCCATTTGGGTAGGTGACGGTGATAGGCAGGAACGGAGTACTGCTGGGGATGTTGAGAGCCAGGCCAGAACGGCGCCTTTCGAATCGTAAACTCTGCAAGAGCAGAAAGCGGGATTGTCGCTTGGAGCATAGCTTTGAAGAAGAGCTTCTCGGCTTTCGCGTGGTTGCCGTCATCGAATCCTGGCAAAACTACTGGCGTGACGGTCGCCCAGCTCTCACTCACTCCTGTGTACCGGTCAACCATTGCTTGAGAGGTAGAACGCCAAAGATCGAGGAGCAGACCTCGCTCGCCGCCATTATTGTCGCGAAGAGCCTGGTTGCGCAAGCGCTGCTGGGCCCAACTCGCGTATGAACCATCGCCTCCATACGGCTCAGCAATGAGCAGCCGTCGGATGAGACCGTCAGCATGCTCGTGTCCAACTGTCGGCAGAGGCAGGTAGGAGAAGCGCGGCGGCGTATGCTTGGCATCGTTGACATGTCCTGCAAGGTATGTCTCCGAGTCGGTCTCTGGAAAGCGCTGTTGAAAATCCTGCCGATTACGATATCTCTGGCTGTCGGTGCACAGAGAGCGCAGCATGGCCGAGACTTCATTGATTCGCTGCTGCAGAAACGCCACACCGTCGGGCAGTTCGAAACGTGCATACGAGCGTGGCGGCAGCGCTTGTGAGCCGGAGTATTCAATCAGATTGAAGCAGGTGAATTCGTGCTTTGGATTGTACCGCTGTTCGCTCACGCGCTTGAGAAATGAGGTATAGGTTCCTTGGAGGTTGTCGAGGGAGCCTTGTACTGGCACGCGCAGCTTATCTTGATTGGGTCGGTGACTGCGCCATGGCTGCCAGCACTCTCCAACCAACGCTGCAGCCTCTGAGCTGGTGAGGACGCGACCGTCCGCGACAGCCTGGTCGATGCCCCAGCCTAAGGCCATTATGCGGCGCGCTGCCTGGCAGAGTAGCTGTGCGTGACGTGAGGCTTGATCCCAATCGTCTTCGTCGATGGACCAGAGGTAATGCAGGATTTGCTGCATAGCATTGGGGTCCCGCGTGTTGCTGTCGAGCTGGTAAGCTTGGACGGGCTTCGAGGTTAATCGCTCTTGCCGTTCAAACTCCTTGTCGCCATCATTGTTGGGGACGTAAAGCGTATAGGATGTGGTGCGGTGAGCCGGCGGTGCGATGATGCGTGGCGGATGTTGTCTCTCCAGCCAGTGGAATGCATCAGCCTCATCCTGAGACCACGTACTGTCGTGACAACCGCAGCGCGATCCGGCTAATAGCGCCTGGAAGAGTCGCATCGGCGACGGTGGCCACTCTAGTTGATCTCCATCGCGCTTGCCGTGAAAGAGCGGATCCAGAAGAGTAACAGACACACACAGGTAGCGGATCATGCCTCCTGCGCCCCTGCCTTCGTATTGTCACTCTTCCCTTTCTGACGGAGCCGATTTATCGCTTCTTTCGTGACCGGTCCCTGCCTCAGCAAGGCTTTTCGCGCCTCCTCATTGAGATTGAGGACATCATTGGCGATCGTACGGTCGAATTCCCATTCTTGGTCTTGGTTCGGCTGTTTTACGCCGAAGGCTTCTGCGGCGGCGGTTACGAAAGCCAGAGCATCCTCGTGGGTGATTCTCCAGTCGCTGCGAGCGCCGTCGTGGTTTACAAGTTTCCACTCAGCAGCTCTGTCCTCACTCGGCACAAGCTCGCATCCCTCTCGCAAGAAGGTTTCAGGGCGGGCGGTAAAGGCGACGAGCGCAAGACCAAAGATATACCGGCGAAGTCGAATGTCATCCCCTCGATTATGGGATTCGCTTCCGAGAGCACGCAGGGGAACAAAGCTCAGGATGGCTTCACGGCGAATCTCTCCTTTTACAAGGATGCCTCCGTGCTTCATGACAGCCGGAACATGGGCAAGACCTAACTCAGCCTTGGGGCCTTTCGTGGTGACCTCGGCTGAGCCGGCTGCGAGGATCTCTCCAGCGATAGTGGTATACTGGGCCGACCGGTGAAGCTGCTCGACGTCAAAGGCCCGAATGACGGAACGGACGATCCGAGGAAGCTTGGCCTGCGTTGCTCTCGAATCCCAAGCACCGAAGACGATGGAGGTCGGCGCAATCCGTGCGAGTTTTTCTGCATCTCCATTCTGACAGAATGCTTGGAAGGCTTCGTGGAGTTCAGGGCCGAGTGTCGAGAAACGCACAATTGCATCTGCCGCGCGATGTCCGGCATCTAGGAGGTGAATGACTCGGCTCTGACCGTTGGCCGATACTGTCGCTTTGACCGTGACCTGAGGCACGAGGTGCTTGTACTTGTCGCGCTTGAAGATCGGCTCCATCCGGTTGGCCTGCGAGCCGACGCTGTCGATCTGGCACACAGTTGTTCCATCGCTGAGGTGGTCGATGTTGTACCCAGCTTCGTTTTGATTGATCGGATATGTAGGCGGGAAGATTACCGCGTCTTTACCCTCGACAGGTTCCAGCCACTGGCGCATCACCAGCGCCGCCACATCACTTCCCTCTTGTAGCCAATCATCGTATTGCTCTAGCTTGACATTTGTCATATGGCATCTCCAATAGCGTAGCTGAATGCTTTGTAGCGCTTTTGATCATCACGAAATTTCAGCCAGAAGCGGTATCCTCTCTGTCCCGCTATGGGAATGGCTCCGCATGCCACTGCGGCGGCCACCGCTATACCAAGCGGCTGGTCCCATGCAAAATACTCGAACGCCCATTTGTCTTCCGGCATTTGTCGCGGGCGAAAGCGCTGAAGGCCGATCAACGCGAGAATCTCTGTCAGCGGCGCAGCGGACGCTCTGATAGCTTTTTCTTGTACATCGAGAGAAAACCCGACGTCGAGCGCATGGGTGAATCTCTTGGCATCGAAGTAGAATGGCTCTACCTTGCTTTTTTCTCTCTGGAGTAGGCTGCGATACTCCAATGGCTGAGGTTGCCGGACGGCATTATCAAGTTCCGAAAGCATAGCCTGTGCCATTTGGTAGACTTCTTGCTTGCCCGCGAAAGTTTTAGGCACGTTGCTGTTCTCTTCCTGCCACCACGAGAGGCGGAGGGAGTTGAATGGGGGGCCGAATATAAGCGCCCCCTCTCGCTTTTTCTTGCCAAGTGAAGAACGGCGTTCCTCATCCTTCTCTGATAGCTTTGATAGCGTTCTTTTTTGTGATTCAAGACGTTGCAATTCTGCTTGCTCTTCGACGGACAGCTCTCCTGTGATCCCAGCCTTTACTAGTTCGTCTGTGATGCGACTCAGGGTGCATGGCTCGCTGGCTAATGTGCGGATGTTGAAGATTGTGCCCCCTTCGGTGACGAACCACCCCTCGGTGTCATGCCACAGCCGGTGAGCTAGTTCTAGGAGCCCGCAGCATGCGAAGAACTGGCCGGGATTGGTAATGTCTACAGGAAGACTGAAACTAGAACCCGAAGACATCACGCTGTCTCCTCTGGAAGTGGCGGGGCAGTCGGTGTAATGGCTTGCTGCGAAGCGGTGATATCGGCGCAACGCAGTAGAGACTCCAGCCACGCTAGCCCCCAGCGCCCAAAGCGCTGCTGTAATCGCTCAAAGCGGCGCAGCGCTTCCCGTGCTGCTTCGCTATTTGTTGCGGTTAGATAGGTGCTGTCGTACGATCGAGGCTCCTCGAAGTATGGTCGCGCCCAGCCGTGATGTGCTGCGATCAGGTGGAGCACGAGATCACGCTCTGCCGAGCATGCCAGATTGTGGTCGTTCATAGCATCGAGCAGTGAGCCGAACTCGTGGCGATAACCGCCAAGAACTCGAGGATACCGGTATCGGGGAGACTTTGCCAGTGGCACGGTGCCATTCGCGTTTTGTGCGTAGTACTGCCACACTGCCCGTTTTTTCCCATCGTCGTGTCTCCGTGCAGCTATGATCAGCGCGCCTTGAATCGCCTCAGGCAGACCAAGTTTCTCCACAATTGCGGATACCTGCTTTGCGGCCGTTTCCGTGTGTTCTTTTAGGGTTTGGCGGGCGCTGGCCATCTCCGGTCTCTTCAGCGCCGACTGTAGAGGAGATGCCAGGAGCACAAGGTCGATGGTTTCCTCTTCCGATTCTTCAGACTGGCGCAGCGGGATCCGCACCACCTCACGCAACTCTCTGCACGTGGAGATGTCGAAGGTGTCTCCGGTGAGCAGCCGCTTGTAGCCTTCTCCGTTCATCGCTGGATAGTGCAGCAGGCGCACCCGGCGCTCGTTGCTTCCGCCGACTTCGTAGACGTCAAGCTCGAATTCATTATGGTGCTCTACTGCGCTGGCGTCGAGCATGCCGTTCGTCGTGTCCAGTCCCTGTGCTTCCACTGGAAGTATGACCGTACGGAAGTCCAGGTTGAAGTCCTTCTTGGTGATCTCTGAGAGCTTAGCCCATTTAGCCTCACCGTGCTCGTCAAGTATGACGACACGGAAATCACGACTGCTATCCCGCTCTTGGTGTTTCTCGAGAAGCTTCCCTAGCTCTTTTTTCACGTGGTCGGTTCGGTCGTGCAGGCGTTCTCGCGCTTCGATACGGCAGACGCGAAACCACTCGCTGAGAAACTCAAGGGGTAACAATTGATCGTGCTTGGCATCATCGAAAGTGGAGATCTCCTTCCGCCAGGCTACAAACGTATCCGGCGGATCGTGTGTCAGACCGTGGAGGAATCCTGCTACTTCCAGCCGGCCAGGCAGCTTTTGAAGGCTCGTGAGGGACCAAGAATCCAGCAGGATATCCGTCAATGGCGGGGCTTCTGGCTTCGGCGAGAACGCTGTTTTCACCTCCGGACTCACAACTTCGAGGAGCTGGCGCAGGCTTTTCGGGCTGACGTTGATGTCATCATTCTCCGCTTTCCACTGGCGGAGGAGGGAAAGCGTAGATGCAATGGCATCGTCGATCTTCGACGGCTTGCCTTTCGAACCTTCCCAGACGACGTCTATTTGGGCGTTACACCGGTCACCGCGGCGGTTGACACGTCCTAGTCGCTGGATCAGGGCGTCAAGCGTAGTCAGATCGCAGACCATGTGATCGGCGTCCAAGTCAACCCCAACTTCGCCGGCAGACGTGCTGATCAGATATACCGCTCGTTCTACCGGACTGTCGTGATTGAGCAGCGCGTGATAGACCGGATTTGCTTTGACAAACTTGTCGCGTTCATGGCCGCGCATCGTGCCAGTGAGCAGCGCAATGCGTTCATCAGCTTGTTTCCCCAGGGCGCGGGTAAGATACGATTGCACTTGGCGAGCTCGCTCGGGGGAAAGAACGTAGATGAGGACTTTAGCTCTTGTACTCTCATGTGCCTTGCTCAGCTCCACAATCTTCTGCTCGACAGAAGAGTTTTCTCCCTGATGATGAAGATATAAGGACTTTACAGCCGCCAGTCGCCGGCCAGCGGTCTCATCTACCTCATCCTCCGGCTTCAACGTGAAGGTCCGAGGATTGGCCTCGCTCCTTCGAGGCGTCGCAGACAATTCGATCACGCGAATAGGGCGTGTCACTATCTCTTGACAGCCGTTGCGCTCATTTTCTTGAATCTGTTCTCGTTCAATAGCGTTGAGAAGATCACTAAAGGCAGGCGTTAGGTGCGCTTCGTCGTGGACAATCAGTGTATCTTGCCCAATCAGACCGGCATGATGCGCTCGGTCGTACCGGCCGTCTCCATAGCCGCTAAAGAGCAGCTTGCTGCCAATCATGTCAATGGTGCCGATGATGATCGCTGGGCGAGCGGGATTAGCTTTCCACTCCTCGTTATCTGCAAACTCTCCGCGGAGTGTGCTCACTGCCAGCGGAACCCCGTCGGCAGCGCATAAGCTCGCGAGCGTCTCAGCAATGGAAGATAGCGTGCTGCTGTGATCGCGCCATTCTTGAGCCTCGGGCTCCAGGAGACGGCGCCGCAAGCATTCCGCGACTTCGGTTGCCTGATCGACGACAGTGCGTCGATTGACGATATAGATGAGCCGCCTTGGCAGGCTGATCTTGCCATCTTCGGCTTGCTGGACGAGTGCGAGTAGCCAGATAACGAGGATGGAGGTCTTGCCCAGGCCAGTCGGGATATCGCAGGCATCCGGCAGGTCATTTGCAACGAAGCACTCGTACAGCCGGTGCTGCCAGTTCATGGGCGAGAACCCTGTCAAGCTCGAGAATCGCTCCTTGAAGCTGCTCATGAGGCCCTCATCGTTCTCACCCTGATCGATCCGCTGAATCCCATCTTACCGAGCCTCGCCGGTATATGAACCCACTGGGGAATAGTTCTGCTCATCTCTTTGCGTGCTCTCTCAACTCTAATAGACCTCAATACTACTTCTGCC
>JAMDCW010000037.1 GCA_023489405.1 Chloroflexota bacterium | reverse complement strand
CTGGCAGATCCTCCTCATCCTCCCCTTCCTCTTTACCCTCTTCCCCCAGATCTACGCCTTCCAAAACCCTACCCTTGCCGGCATTCCTTTCTACTACTGGTGGCAGATGCTCTGGATCATCCTCGGTGGTCTTATCTGCGCAACGGTCTATTTCGTAACCCGCTGACATCTCCATAACAACGAAGCGATGCTGCATTGAAACGGCCAGCCCGGCTGGCGTTCTCGGAGAAGGGTTTTTTCGATGCATATCGATTGGATTGCCACCATCGTCTTTGTCATCCTCTTCATCCTCGTTGCCTACGTTGGCTTCGCTGCAGCAGCCTGGCGCCGGGGAGATCTGAAACTCCTCAATGAATGGGGATTAGGAGGGCGCCAGTTCGGCACCATCGTGTGCTGGTTCCTCATCGGTGGCGATCTCTTCACCGCCTACACGTTCATCGCCGTCCCCGGTTCACTATTTGGCATCGGCGCTGTCGGCTTCTTCGCCGTCCCCTATACGATTGTCGTCTGGCCACTGGTCTTCTTCCTCATGCCACGCCTGTGGGTAGCAGCAAAACGCTACGGCTACATCACCGTATCCGATTGGGTACAACACCGCACCGATAGCAGTACGCTCGCCCTCGCGATCGCCATTACCGGAATCGTCGCCACTATGCCCTATATTGCCCTCCAGCTCGTCGGCATGCAGGTGGTCATCGCGACATTAGGATTCACCGGTAACGGCCTGGTGGCCGATATTCCGCTCATCATCGCCTTCTTGGTTTTAGCCCTCTACACCTACTCCAGCGGCTTGCGAGCGCCTGCTCTCACTGCGATCATCAAAGATGCACTCATCTACATCACCTGTATCGTCGCTGCCATCTACATTCCTATAAAGCTCGGTGGCTATGGCCACATCTTCGCCGCTGCCGGCCAGGCGCTCGCCGCCAAGAAAGCGCCGCTCATCCTCCCTCCCGGCGCCTATGCCGCCTACGGCACCCTCGCCCTCGGCTCTGCCCTGGCGCTCTACATGTATCCCCACGCCATCACCGCCGTCTTCAGCGCAAAGAGCGGCGGTGTCATTCGCCGCAACTCCGCCCTCCTCGGCCTCTACTCCCTATTACTCGCCTTTATGGCCCTGCTCGGCTACTTTGCCCTTGCCGCACACATTCGTCCCCAAACACCCAACTTTACTGTGCCTGCCCTCTTCCAGGCTATGTTCCCCTCCTGGTTTCTCGGCGTCACCTTCGCCGCAATCGTTGTCGGTGCCCTCGTTCCTTCAGCCGTCATGTCCATCGCCGCCGCAAATCTCTTCACTCGCAACATCTACAAGATCTACTTCCGCCCCGGCTGCTCTACAGCCGAAGAGGCATCCGCCGCCAAAATCGTCTCCTTCCTCGTCAAGTTCGGCGCTCTCATCTTCGTCATCTTTCTCCCCCAGCAGTACGCGATCAACTTCCAATTGCTCGGTGGCATCCTCATTTCCCAGACCTTCCCCGCCGTCATCTTTCCTCTCTATACACAATGGTTCCACCGCTGGGCGCTCCTCCTCGGTTGGGCCGCAGGTATCACCGCCGGCATAGTCATGGCCGTGGCCAACAAATTCGCGAGCTCTATCTATGCCCTCCATATCGGCGGCTTCAGCTACACCGCCTACGCTGCAATCACCGCCCTCCTCCTCAACGTCATCGTTACCGCCGCCTTTACCGCCGTCTTCAATGCCTTAGGAGTCGCTCGAGGGCAGGGCGCCGACGTCGAATTCAAAACCACCGCTTCCGCTGCCTGAAACCTCCACCGGATCACGATGTTCAGCGCCACCGGGCAGATTGCTGGACATTACCGCTGCGCCGCATACACTCTGCAACAGAGGAGGAGGTACAAGAGTGCTACTCACTGGCAAAGTCGCAATCGTCACTGGCGCCGCGCGTGGCATCGGCGCCGCAACTGCGGAGCGCTTCGCCCGCGAAGGCGCCGCCGTCGTCATTGCCGATATCGATATTCCCGAAGCAGAACGGCTCGCCCAGTCGCTCGTCTCCGCCCACTTCACTGCTATAGCCATCAAAACTGATGTCAGCTCGCGCGCCGATATCGAGCGACTCCTCCACACCGCAGAAGAACGGTTCAGCAAAATAGATATCCTGGTCAATAACGCCGGCATCGCCGGTCGCGCCGCTCCTATCGAGGAAGTCACCGATGATGATTGGGAGCAGATGATGTCCATCGACCTTCGAAGCGTCTTCTACTGCTGCCAGGCCATCATCCCTCACATGAAAGCACACCGCTACGGACGCATCATCAATGTCGCTTCCATCGCCGGCAAAGAAGGAAACCCCAATATGATCCCTTATTCCACAGCAAAGGCCGCGGTCATCGGCTTTACAAAAGCACTAGCGAAAGAGGTCAGTCACGACGGTATCCTGGTCAACGCTGTAAGTCCCGCGGTCATCGAAACCGCCATACTCGAACAGTTGACCCCTGAACAGGTGCAGTACATGGTCAACCGCATCCCTATGGGACGCACCGGTAAACCAGCAGAAGTCGCCGCCCTCATTACCTGGCTAGCCTCGGAAGAAGTGAGCTTCAGTACCGGCCACTGCTTCGATATCAGCGGTGGGCGCGCTACCTACTAGCCATTATGCTCGCCATCAGCCCACAAGCTGGCAAAATACCATTTTCCCCTCTACGATATCCACGGGAATGAAGTCCATCGCGCCGTTGCGACCGGCGGCGGCCCTTGCGGGGTCGAGGCTAAAGGGCCCCACTGATCTCTCTCTACCCCTCAACCTTCCATCCGGTACGCAGCATGAGCCCCCGCAGAATCTCGCGAGGCGTAGCCGGCCCTTGATAGACAAAACCGGTATATAACTGCAACAGCGAGGCACCTGCTCGCAACTTCTCTTCCGCATCCTCCGCCGCAAAGATCCCGCCAACCCCGATAATCGGTAGTCGCCCTTCAGTCAATACCGCCAGCCGCCGGATCACCCCCGTCGAATGCTCTCGGAGCGGCCGCCCACTCAGCCCACCCTGCTCTTGCCGGTACCGATCACGCCAATCCAGAGGCCGCGAGACCGTCGTATTCGTCGCCACAATCCCTGCAACAGGGTACGACAGAAGAATCCCCACGGCTTCCTCGATCTCCCGCGTCGCGAGATCCGGAGCAATCTTTACAAGCACGGGGACCGCCAGGCGCCAGTTCGCTACATGCCGGAAAATCGCCGCCAGCAGCGCATCCAGTGATGCTCCTCCTTGTAGCTCCCGCAGACCCGGCGTATTCGGCGAAGAGATATTGATGGTCACATAGTCCGCAACCGGCGCAAAACAGTCTAAACACGCTAAGTAGTCCGGAATGACCTGCCCCGTCGCGATGCTCGCCTTATTCGGCCCAATGTTCACCCCCAATACATAGTCCCGCGACTGCTTCCTTGACAACCGCGCGGCTACACGCTCCATACCATCATTGGGAAAACCCAGCCGGTTGATTAAGGCTCCCTCCCGCTGCAACCGGAACAGCCGCGGCTTCGGATTGCCATCTTGAGGCTTGGGTGTCACTGTCCCCACCTCGATGTGCCCAAAACCAAGCGCCGCCAGCGCCGCTACCGCTCGTCCATTCTTGTCGAAACCCGCAGCTAACCCAAGCGGATTGGCAAAATGTACTCCGAATACCGTCCGTTCCAGAAAAGGACTTCGCACGCCATACCACCGTCGCACCGCCGCCAGGGCTCTGGCGCTGCACCCCATCTTCTCCAACCCGGACAAGGCCGAATGATGCACAGCCTCGGGGTCCATCTTAGCCAGCAGCGGGTAAAGGAGATAGCGATAGACACGCTGCGACATACGCATTCCCTCCTCCACCCACTTCCACGCTTGGCCTCTATGGTAAGGTAACCGTTAGAGATATCGATGGGGTGGACCACAGTCCACCAAACAGTGGGAAAGATCTGACACCAGCATGACAACCTCAAAAACCCGTGAGAACCTCGACCATGTCCTCCAAGTTCTCGTCGAATCAAGCCAGCGCCGCGTCAGCCAGCTCCAGAGCTGGGGATTTGGTCCCGATCATCCTGAAGTGAGCTCTGCTCGCATCATGTTTGAAATGCAGCAATACGTGCTGAAAGTCCACCGGCAAGCCCAACGCCTCCTCACAGAACGCCACACCTTTCGCGATCGTTAGCTCAGGTGCTACAGTCTCTCCCGGATCGTACGTACAGTAACGCTCAGATCGCCTGAAGAGAGAGGCTCACGCCCTATGGAGAACACAGTCTTGACACACCTCCGCGCCAGCCAGGGCGCTATCGGCCTCTGGATCAACTTGGCCAGTCCTATCGCCACAGAAGTACTCGCCCACATCGGTTTCGACTTCCTCGTCATCGATACCGAACACTCCCCCACCGACACCGAAACACTCACTCAGATGCTTCAGGCGATGAAAGGCGCCGCCACAGCACCATTCGCCCGCGTCGCTGGCAACGATGTCAACCTTATCAAGCGCGTCTTGGATACAGGCGTTCACGGAATCGTCATCCCCATGATCAACACGGTCGCCGATGCTCAACAGGCCATCGCCTCCTGCCGCTACCCTCCACAGGGCGTCCGCAGCGTCGGTGGAATCCGGCCCCCACTCAGTTTCGGAGTCACCCGAGCCGAATATCTCGCCCAGGCAAATACGCAAGTGCTCGTAGCTTTACAGATCGAACACACCCGAGCCCTCACCAATCTCGAAGACATCGCTTCCCTCCCAGGCTTCGATTGCCTTTTCGTCGGTCCCAACGACCTCTGCGCGTCTCTAGGGTTGCCCCCATTGCTAGAACCCGACTATCCAGCCTACGAGGAAGCCCTTCAACGTATCGTCTCGGTCGCTCGAGCAACCGGCAAAACCGCTGGCATTCTCGTAGGAACACTCGCCACCGCTCAAAAACGATGGCGCCAGGGCTTTCGCCTCATCGCCTGTGGCTCTGACATCTCCCTACTCACAACCGCCGCTCAAGCCACTGTGGCAGGAGCTCGAAGCTTCACGAATAGCTAGCCTCTAGCTCGCATTTCTGGGACAATAGAAAAAACAGCATAGTCTTGTACGGTCGAGATACGATTCATCTCCCAGCAAGAGAGAAGAAAAGGAGCAGCGCATGGCGCCCATTCCGAACAATCAGCCTGCGAACCGTCTGCGCCAGATCCAGACATTGGGACAGAGCGTCTGGCAAGACAACATCACCCGTGGTCAGATCCAGACCGGCCAGCTCAAACAGCTCATTGCTACCGACGGCATCAGCGGCGTCACCTCAAACCCCTCCATCTTCGAGAAGGCGATCGCCGCCGGTGCGGAGTACGACACCGCCATCCGTGAGCTGGTCCGCCAGAACCGCGATACCGCCGCGATCCTCGACCAGATGATCATCGAAGATATCCAAGCCACCGCCGATCTCTTCCGCCCGGTCTGGGAAGCCGCTCATCACCATGATGGCTTTGTCAGCATCGAAGTCGCTCCCTCCCTGGCGCGGGATACCCAAGGCACCATAAAAGAAGCGCGCCGCCTCTGGGCCGCCGTCAACCGCCCGAATATCCTCGTCAAAATCCCGGGTACCGCCGAAGGTGTTCCTGCCATCAGGCAGTGCCTCGCCGAAGGCATCAACATCAATATCACCCTCCTCTTCTCCATCGATCACTATGAAGCCGTCGCTGGGGCGTTCATCGAGGCCCTCGAACAGCGCGTCGCTAAAGGGCTCCCTCTCGACAATATCGCTTCCGTCGCCAGTTTCTTCGTCAGTCGTGTCGATACGATCACCGATAAGGCGATCAACGCTAAGCTCTCCACCGAGACCAATCCACAGCGCAAAGCTCAGCTCGAGAGCCTTCTCGGCCGCATTGCCGTCGCCAATGCCAAAATGGCCTATGCCCGGTTCGAGGAAATCTTCTCCCCCAGCAACGCCCGCTTTGCCCACCTCCAGTCCCAAGGCGCCCAGTTCCAGCGACCATTATGGGCGAGTACGAGCATGAAAGACCCCAAGCGCCGCGACGTCTACTACGTCGAAGAGCTCCTCGCCCCCCACACGGTCAACACGATGCCGGACCAGACCATCGATGCCTTCCGTGATCATGGTGAAGTACGTGGCATCACCGCGAAAGAAGACCTGGCCGGCGAGCGCGCGCGTCTTGCCCTCCTCAAGCAGTTGGGTATCGATCTTGATGCCCTCACCGCAGAGCTCGAAAACGACGGCATCCGCCTCTTTAGCGAAGCTTTTGAAAAACTGACCTCCGAGACCGCTCACAAGATCGAAAAGCTCCAAGCCACCACGGTGAACTAGCCTCCCGTCTACGTACCTTTACCTGGACTGATAACCTCTCCACCGCTCGAAATTTATTTTCCCAGAAAAGCACCCTCACTTCGCAGCAACGAGGGCGGCTCGTTCACCGCTACCATCTCCTGTCTCCCGCCCCATCTCCGCCAGCATCATCCCACGTGCTGGTGTACACTACCTCGAATGGGCTCGACAGAAAGCAAAATACAGGAAGGCAGTACCGTGCGAACGAACACAGCAAAACAGCTTCTGCGCAGTGGCAAGCCAGCAGTGGGCTTGTGGATCAATATGCCTTCAGTAGTCGGCGCTGAAGCCCTCGCCAGCATCGGCTGGGACTGGTTGACCCTCGATGTCGAGCACGGCTGCATGGACTACGAAACGCAGCAAAACCTCTTCATCGCCATCGGCACCAGCGGCACCATTCCCCTCGCCCGTATCCCCGAAAACGACACCGCCGTGATCAAGCGTACCCTCGACGCCGGCGCCTATGGGGTCGTCGTTCCTATGGTTTGCACAGCAGAAGAAGCACAGCGCGCCGCTGCCGCTTGTCGCTATCCTCCCGAAGGCGTCCGCTCCGCCGGTGGAGGGCGCTGGCGTTACTGGGCCGGCCCAGACTATATGGAACACGCCAACGACGAGATCCTCTGTATCGTCATGATCGAGCACATCGACGCGGTCGCCCGCGCCGAGGAGATCCTCTCCGTAGAAGGCGTAGACGGATGCTTCATCGGGCCGTCAGACCTCTCCTGGTCTATGGGGCTCCATGGCAAGCGTGATGATCGCCATGCAGAAGCCATCCAGCGCGTGCTCGAAGCGGGCAGGAAAATCGGAAAATTCACCGGAATCCACTGTATGTCCCCCGACGAGGTCGTTCAGCGAATGCAACAAGGTTTTCGCTTCCTCGCCTGCCAGAACGACGCCGCCTTCATGATGGCCGGAGCCGGCGCAGCCTACCGCACCATCGAAGCGGCGCGCTGTGCTTCTTCTGCTGTGCAAACCATAGGAACGACGACCCCATAGGCGCCGGCGTCGAGGGTACGCTTGATCACGGCGGTGTCGTTTT
>JAMDCW010000148.1 GCA_023489405.1 Chloroflexota bacterium | reverse complement strand
GGCCCCGGGGCTGAGCGCATCCTCTCAATGACTGCTCGTGCTACCACGGCCTTTGAGTTGCTACACTGAAGGGGTGTCGTATTCTAGTGAAAGCAAGCAACCGTGCGTCAAGGAACAACCACAGGGCAGGCTACCTCCCTCTATGCCCACGGATTACGGCTTGCTCCATCAAGCGAACCTCAACCGGAGCGCGTCGCAGGTGCCACGCTGACCATCATTGCTCCGAGTCGCAATGAAGAAGAGAGCGCCACGCTCTTAGCGGAGGCGGTCCGGCGGGCCCTCGACAGTACAGCATACGAACTGCTCTTCGTCGATGATAGTGACGATGCTACTCCTCAGGTCCTGCAGCAGCTTGCTGAACGAGAGGACTTGCATGTTCGCTTCCTTCACCGTGCACGCGGCCCAGAACGCTGGGGTGGGCTCAGTGGAGCCGTCGTCGATGGGCTCAAGCTTGCAACCGGGGCCTATGCCTGCATCATCGATGCCGATTTGCAGCATCCTCCAGAGAAGATTCCGGAGCTCCTACGAGCGGCTCAAGAACACGATGCCGACGTCGTTATGGCCTGCCGCTACATTCCCGGTGGCAGCAGCGAAGGGTTAGATGGACCGCTGCGCACCCTTTTTTCTCTCGGCTGCAAATGGTTAGCGAAAATCCTGTTTCCCCGACGGCTACGAGGCGTGCACGATCCACTGTCGGGCTTCCTGCTGATCAAACGCTCGATTACGCGAGACGTCAGCCTGCAGCCGATCGGCTTCAAGATCTCCTTAGAGCTGCTGATTCGCTGCCCCCGGCAACGCTTCGTGGAAGTGCCCTATCGTTTCCGGCGCCGCGCTCGCGGAACGAGCAAGGCTGACTTCCGGGTTGGGACACTCTACCTCCAGCACCTAGGACGCTTACGTTTTTTCTAAGATCAACGCGCTAAAAGGGTGATCTGAGGGGGAAATTTGCTACTATGAGATTACCGTTGGAACGATCGCGGTGATACAGGAGGCCCTCCCATCTATGAGGTGCAATATCGACCGCGATGGTTATCATCTCCTCGTATCGTATGCGACCGATCTGAAGTACTAGAGGAGGGGTCCATATGCTTGCTGTCGTGATGGCTGGTGGTGAAGGTTCCAGACTCCGGCCGCTGACCCTTCATCGTCCCAAGCCTATGGTACCGATTCTCAACATCCCGGTTATGCAACATATTATCAATCTCCTCAAGCAGCACAACATTACCGATATCGTGGTAACTGTCCACTACCTCGCGAGCGTCATCGAAGAGTACTTTGGGGATGGCAGTGACTTCGGTGTTCACATTCGCTACGCTCTGGAAGAAACACCTCTAGGCACCGCCGGCAGCGTCAAAAATGCTCGCCAGTACCTCACGGAACCATTCTTGATCATCAGTGGTGATGCCATTACGGACATCAACCTCAGTAAAGTCATCCGATTCCACGAGGAGCGGAAGGCGAAAGCCACCATCGTTCTCGTCCACGTCGAGAATCCACTCGAATACGGCGTAGTCATCACCGATGAAGAAGGTCATGTCCAGCGTTTTCTGGAAAAGCCTAGCTGGGGCGAGGTCTTCAGTGATACTGTCAATACGGGCATTTACTTGCTTGATCCCTCGGTGCTGGATCTCATACCAGAAGGGAAGCCTTTCGACTTCAGCAGCGAAGTCTTTCCCCAGTTGCTCGCGCGCGGCGACAAGATGGTCGGGTACGTCGCAGACGGCTACTGGTGCGACGTTGGTAGCCTGCCAGACTATCTTCGCGCCAGCTTTGACCTTGCCGAAGGGCGGGTGAACCTGCCGCTTCCCCATCCCCGTCAGTCGCAAGGGATCGCCGTGGGCAAGGGGGCGACGATCGAGCCTGGTGTCCTGACGTTTGGTGTGGTCTATCTCGGCGATGGCTGTGTCATTCGTTCCGGCGCAGTCCTCCATGGTCCAACGGTCATCGGTGAGAACAGCATCGTCGAAAGCGGAGCGACCATTGATCGGAGCGTCATCTGGAACAACTGTTTGATCTCCAACAACGCATCGATCAATGGGGCGATTATCGCAAAACAGTGCTCGATACGGCGAAGCGCCATCATCGCTCAAGGCGTGGTCATCGGCGACGGATGTACGATCGGCGAACGGGCGGTCATCCATAGCAACGTCAAGATCTGGCCCGACAAGGAAGTAGAAGAGCAGGCGACCGTCTCCAGCAGCCTTATCTGGGGAGGCCGGGCACGCCGCTCCCTTTTTGCGGGGCACGCCACCATCAGCGGCCTTGCCAATGTGGAGCTGACGCCAGAGCTTGCGGCAAAAGTAGGAGCGGCATACGGCTCGATGCTGCCAGCCGGCAGCGCTGTTCTCGTCAACCGGGGTCATTCCAAAGCAGCGCGAATGATCAAGCGAGGTATCGTCTCCGGATTGCCTTCTGCCGGCATCGATGTGATCGATACCTCTTCAGTAGCTGTCCCTGTCGCCCGCTATGAGACGCGCGAAGGGCCAGCGAAAGGGGGCATTCACGTCCGTATGTCTCCCTATGACGCCCGTGTTGTCGATATCAAGCTCTTCGACGCGAACGGCGCCGACGTCAGTAAAAATACCGAGCGCAAAATCGCGAACATCTATCTCCGTGAAGACGTCCGCCGCGTTCCTGCCGACACTATCGGCGCTATCTACGCTGGTCTCGAACCACAACAGCGGGCAGAGCAGCGGTATCGCAATACGTTTCTCAAGCACGTCAATCGCAATCTCATAGAGAAGGCTCAACCTACTATCATCGTCGACTTTTCCAACGGACTGTTCGCACCGCTCGGGCAGCGTCTGCTTCGCGAAATCGGTATCAACCTCATCGAGCTCAACGCTATCACCCTCGAATCAGAACCCAGGCTTGAGGAGAAGATCACGGGTAAGCTTCGTACCCTTGGTGCAGTCACGCGGGCAGTCGGCGCGCGCTTCGGCGTTCTCTTCAACTACAGTGGCACACGCCTCACCGTAGTGGATGAACTCGGCGGAACATTGCCATCATGGCACGCCCTCGCCGTCATGATGCTCCTCTCGTGGCAGCATGCCGCACAAGCTGTTCCTGTAGGGCTACCCCTGACTGCGCCACGTTTGATCGAAACCCTCTCGCAATACGATGGTCATCGTGTACAAGTACTCGCTCCCGATCCAGTCGTCCTCAGCGGAGCGACAATGCGCCAAGATCTCGCTCTCATAGGCGACGGCGCTGGCGGATTCGCCTTTCCAGAGCTCCCATCCGGATTCGACGCTCTCTTCACCACTGTCCACTTGCTGGAACTGCTCCTGAGCGCTGACACCCCCTTGTCAAAGGTCGCCGCTCAGGTACCGCCTTACCATCTCCATAGTATCGATGCGTACTGCCCGTGGGAGCGGAAAGGCAAGGTTATGAGACGATTGCATGAAACCGCTCAAGAGACTGGAGGGCGCTCGCTTCAAGGAGTCCGGCTGGCATCAGGCGAAGACACGATCGTCATCGTACCTGACGCCGACAAGCCGCTGTTCCACGTACAAGCAGAAGCGCAAAGTCCGCAGCACGCAGCCGCGCTGGCCGAGCACTATGTTGATATGATTCGTACCTATGGAGAAAGTTAAGTGACGACCGCAGCCGAGAAACGTGTTCTTGTCACTGGAGCCGCCGGATACATTGCCCAGATCAACTTGCCAGCGCTGGAGGAACGCTACGACCTCACGCTCATCGACACGCGTGAGCACACCGCTACCGGAAAGCCGGTTCCAGGCATCCAGCGCTACGATCTCCTGGCCGATATGCAAGGAGGCTATCACCCTAGCGAGAGATTGCGCGCACTCGTCCGTGAAGTCGATGCGATCTTCCACTGTGCCTATGTCCAGTCTGACCATTGGGCGCCAGATGGTTACGAACAGGAGCGACTCAATGTCGATATGGCAGCCTTCATCTTCCGGCTCGCTTGGGAAGAAGGGGTGCGCCGTATCGTCTGCTGCAGCTCTAACCACGCGGCAGATTGGTACGAGAAGCTCCTCAGGTCCAATCAGCTCGAACATCTGGGTCCCGAAGCTCCTCCCTACTCCGACAACTGGTATGGCTGGGCCAAGATCGCTATCGAGCAGATCGGCTTCCTCTACGCGAGCGGTCTCTACGGGAGACCCATAGAAACGGTCATGCTCCGCATCGGCGCGCCACGGCTCATTGACGCTTCGCGATTCGCGGGCAATCCCGCCGGTTACCGGCGTGATCTTGGCGCCTGGATCAGTGATCGTGACTTTCAACAGCTCGTCATCAAGAGCCTCGAGACCCCTGACGTCCGCAATGAATGGGGGGTACCATTTCAGATCTTTTACGGCATTTCCAACAACACCCGCGCCTTCTGGTCTATCGCCAACGCCCGGCGTATCGCCGGCTACACGCCTCAAGATGATTCCGAAGTGCAGTTTGCTGACGATATTCGGCGCTTGCTGATCGAGACCAGCGAGGGAGGACGGCTGAGCAGCACCAGTGGGCCTCCTGCGGCGAGCACACGCTGGATTCCGTAGAGCATCCGGCACCTGCGGCCTACGCCCGGAATTTTGATCAGAGTTACCGCGAGCTAGTACACTGCGCACAGTCTCTATACGTCAAACACATACGAATGAGGGGTCTGTCCAGTATGAGCAGCATCGTGAACATCAAAGGTAGAGAGATTCTCGATTCCCGGGGGAATCCCACTGTCGAAGTTGAAGTTACCCTCGAGGACGGCACAATAGGAAGGGCTGCGGTGCCATCCGGGGCATCCACCGGAGCTCATGAGGCCGTTGAGCTGCGCGATGGTGATCCAAAACGTTTCCGCGGCAGCGGTGTACTGAACGCTATCCGCAACATCAACGACACCATTGCCCCTGCCCTCGTCGATATTCCCGCCACTGAACAGCGTTATATCGATACACTCTTGGGCAGCCTCGATGGCACACAGAATAAAGGCAAGCTCGGAGCCAATGCCTTGCTTGGCGTGTCACTGGCCGTCGCCCATGCTGCAGCAACGTACTTCTCACTCCCTCTGTACCGCTATCTCGGAGGAGTCAACGCCCATATCCTTCCCGTCCCAATGCTGAACATCCTCAATGGCGGGCGCCACACCGACTGGCAATCTACCGATCTCCAAGAGTTCATGGTCATGCCTCTAGGAGCATCCTCTTTCAGCGAAGCGCTGCGAATGAGCGCCGAAGTGTATGCAAGTCTCAAGCGGGTCCTAGCCGATCGCAAGCTCTCGACATCGGTCGGCGACGAGGGAGGGTTCGCCCCAGCACTAGCCAGCAACGCCGATGCGCTCGATATCATTCTCATCGCTATCGAAAAAGCGGGGTATATCCCTGGAGAGCAGGTTGCGCTCGCTATCGACCCGGCAGCGAGCGAGTTCTACGACAATGGCAAGTACCACTTGCGCAAGGAGAAACGAGTCCTCGATGCCGCCGGCATGATCGAACTCTATACCCGATGGGTAGAGCGTTATCCTATCGTGAGTCTCGAAGATGGGCTGGCCGAAGACGACTGGGAAGGCTGGCAACAGCTTCAGCAAGCGCTAGGGAACCGGGTGCAGTTGGTCGGCGACGACATCTTCGTGACGAATACGGCCCGTATCGCTCGAGGCATCGCTGCACAGAGCGCCAACTCCGTCCTCATCAAGCTCAACCAGATCGGTACATTGACGGAAACGATGGAAGCAATCGATATGACGAAGAATGCCGGGTGGACTGCCGTCGTCTCACACCGCTCCGGCGAGACGGAGGACACCACAATTAGCGATCTTGTCGTTGCCCTCAACACCGGACAGATCAAGACGGGAGCGCCTGCCCGGAGTGAACGAGTAGCGAAATACAACCAACTGCTCCGTATTGAGGAGAGTTTAGGGGATTCCGCACGCTACGCGGCACGCTCGGCCCTCAAACAACGCCATGCCTGAGCTCCTGAGTCTTGGCGAGTGCATGATCGAGCTGTTTGCCGACCGCCCACTCGCCGAAGCGACCACCTTAATCAAGACCTTCGGTGGCGACACGTGCAATGCCCTAGTCGCCGCCGCTCGGCTCGGGACATCGACCGGATTCATCACGCGTGTTGGCGATGACCCTTTTCGCGATTTCCTTCTCCATGCCTGGCGGCGCGAAGGCATCGACACGTCTCTCTGTCGCATCGTACCCGGCTTCAACGGGCTCTACCTGATAGCCCTAGGGAATAATGGAGCTCGCGAATTCATCTACTATCGCTCGGGCAGTGCTGCGAGTACGCTCGAACCAGCAGATCTCGATCAAGAAGCGCTCCGCCAGTGCCGCATGCTCCTCGTGAGCGGAATTTCCCAGGCAATCTCTGTCACTGCACGCGCCGCCGTACAGGTAGCGAGCGGCATCGTGCATCGCCACGGCGGTGATGTCGCTTACGATCCCAACTTCCGTCCACGCTTGTGGAACGCAGAAGAGGCGCGCGCCGCGCTCACCGCGTTGCTGCCTACGATTGCTATTGCGCTCCCATCGGCGCCGGAGGAAAGCGATCTCCTCCTTGGCGTCACCGACCCGGCCGAGATTGCTGATTTTTATCTAAGCCACGGCGTGAAGATTGTCGCCGTAAAATGTGGCGAGCGCGGCGTATTCGTTGCTGACGAGGGCGCTTCATGCTGGGTGGAGGCAGTTCCTCCACGCCAGGTAATCGACACAAGCGGAGCTGGAGACACGTTCAATGGAGCATTCCTCCATGCCATTCTTCGTGGCTTTTCTCTCCGTACTGCCGCTCAGCTTGGAGCAACCGCCGCCAGTCTGAAAGTCGAGGGGCGCGGAGCCGTTGCCAGCCAGCCACGAGGTCCCCAAGTGTGGGAGAGGTTGAAAGCATACTATGGTTGACGTCGTTACTTTAGGTGAAGCTATGCTCCGCCTATCTCCTCCAGGGCACGAGCGGCTCGAAACGGCAACCTCCTTCAACGTAGTGGTCGGCGGCTCGGAGCTAAATGTCGCCGTAGCGCTTGCTCACCTAGGGCGCTCGGTGCAATTCCTCACCAAACTGCCCCGTTCGCCACTTGGGCGCCTCGTCATACACCGTTCGCATGAGCACGGCGTAGGGACCGACTTTACCGTCTGGTCGGATGATCGCTTAGGTCTTTACTTCTATGAAGCCGGGCTGACGCCGCGTCCCTCTCAAGTGTTCTATGACCGAGCTGAATCAGCCGCCAGCCGGCTGACCGCTACGGAAATCGACTGGTCCACAGCGTTCCAGCACGCCCGCATCTTCCACACCTCTGGTATCACCGCCGCCCTCTCTCCGGCAAGCTTCCAGACGGTGAAAGTGAGTCTCCAGGCAGCTCGGGAACTCGACCTTCTCTGCATCTTTGACCTCAACTAT
>JAMDCW010000110.1 GCA_023489405.1 Chloroflexota bacterium | reverse complement strand
AGATCGAGGACGTTGAGGAAGGCGAAGGATTTAGTGGCGGGATTCCACTGGAGGACAGCCTTTTGAAATGGTTGAACTACGAAGCCGTCGAAGGTAAAGCGGTCGCCAATAGGATAACCAAGCATAGCGACACCACCGAGAGAAGGGAACTTGGTCCAGAAGGGGATGTGGTAGTCATCAGTTACGATGTAGCCGGTGATACCTTGACCACCACGACCGTTGGCTTCTTTGAAGAAGTGACCATACGGAATATCGTAATCCTGTTTAGCACCTTCAGTGGAGATGGCAATAGCCTGAATAGGGGTGATGCGATGAGAGTAGATGAGAGGGGGTAGCGAGGGAGTGGGAGGATGCAAGAAGTTTTGGGAAGTGTACCAGCGACCGGGTTGAGGGATGCCTCCCCAATCATTGACGTCTCTGAAGCTGACAGAGATAGATTGGGTAAGGTGATCGGTGCTGGAAGCGTGCTCAACGACGAAGTGCAGATGGGGACCACTCGTCCAGCCTGTATCGCCACTTCGGGCAATGGGTTGACCTTGAGCGACCTGTTCTCCGACGTGAACGAGAGCACCGTCTTTCATGATATGGAGATAGAGGGCCTGGGTGCCATCGCCGTGATTGATGACGACATAGTTGGCATCGCTGGCGTACGTTATGTTGAAACCAGCAATGTTGGAATCATCTTTTACCATAGTTACGGTTCCAGCACGAGCGGCGAGGATAAGTGTTCCGGTTGGCATGGGGAAATCCCAAGCATAAGCTTCGATGCCTCGGTGGTCGGCGACACTATTGTTTCCCTGGATGCATTCGTATGTCTGTCCCGCTTGCCAGGGTAAGAGATAGGGCGTCTGGGAAGTACCGGCAGACACCGGAGCAGTAGAGAGAATTATGGAAAGTAAAAGCTGGGCAAGGATTAAAGGAACCCGCAGGAAACGGTATAGAACGTAGCGGTCCACGTTGCTTCTCTCTACTAGTAGTTACATCTGTCTACCGTGAATGATGATAAAGATGAGGAGTATTTTGTGATCAATTAAGAGGGGAAGAAAGTTTGGGTGGTGAGTTCTTCTGTTGGACCTAGACCGTTGCCGGTGACGAGAGTGAGTAGATCGGTTGAGGATGGCTGCCAGGGCTGTGCGCCTTGAGTGGGGTGAGAGAACCAGAGCATGTACTCGTGCACACCGCGAATCGGCTGAAGGGCGAGCTTGATTGCACCACGAGGAGTCAACGGGAGGGTAGAGATGGTTTCTAAAAGGCGGCTGAGGGCGATGACAATTTGGTTAGGGTCGGAGATGAGGCCGGTGCGGCGAGCGAGCGGATCATCTATCTCGAAAAGTGGCTTGAAGAGGGTGAGCATATTGCCATTGGGAGCGAGGATTTGAGTAGCGAGGGGAATACCAATCCGCAGGGATAGGTAAGACAGATCAAGGGTAATAAGGTCGGGCAGATGGGTAGGAGGAGTTTGGATGACCCGGGCAATGTTGGTATAGGACCAGTCTTGGACTCTGGGATCTTGAGTGAGACGTGCTGCTAACTGACTGTGACCGGCGTCGACCGCGTAGACAAGTTTGGTGCCGTGTTGAAGAAGGCAGTCGGTGAAACCGCCTGTTGAGGCTCCACAGTCGAGCGCAATGCGCCCAGCGACAGGAATAGCGAACGCTTGAAGAGCAGTAGCGAGCTTGATACCACCACGACTGACATATGGTTTCATGTCTCGAATGGTGAGGGGAGCATCCCTTGGGATTGGCGTACCAGGCTTGTCGACACAGTGATCGTTGACAAATATGCAGCCAGCGAGGATGTATCGAGCGGCCTCATCACAGGTGGAGAAGGCACCGCGGCATACAAGAGCTTCATCGAGACGTTGCTGTTGTGGCCTTGCTATCTGGAGGCTCCTCTACGCTCTCTTCTCCTAATTTGGCAATGGGGTGAAATCTCAGAGGTCATCCTGAGATATCCTGGGGTGGACTATTCAACAGACGTAGCGCTGGCATCGACCCCACGAACGGTATTAGTGGTAGGGCTGCTGCGATGGGTGGTCCCTAGGAACATGCTCATGCTGCGTCCTTCTAGGATGATAGGACGCTCAAGGGTAGCGATACCGCGGAGGGTGCTGAGGATGCGCTCGAGGACGTCACGGCCGATTTCTTGGTGGCGCATTTGGGCGCCTCGGAATTGAACGGTGACTTTCACCTTGTCACCATCTTCGATGAAGCGGCGGATCATATTAATCTTGGTTTGCAGGTCGTGGTCATCGATACCAGGGAACATGCGTACTTCTTTGAGATCGTTTGCACGCTGGGTTCTATGGGCCTCATGTTCACGTTTTTGCTGTTCATACTTATAGCGTCCGTAGTCCATGAGGCGGCATACTGGTGGCACAGCGTTTGGAGCCACTTCTACTAAGTCCAGGCCACGCTCGCGCGCGAGATTTAGGGCAGCATAGGAGGTGAAGACTCCTAGCTGTTGCCCATCTTCTCCTATAAGCCGTATCTCTCGTGCGCGAATTTTATCGTTGATACGAATGTCTCGTGCGATGTCTTCGACTTCCTTTCCTTGATGAAGAAACACCTATGAGATTAGGGGATTACCCTGTCGTATTGTACGTGAGCTTGCCAAGATGTGAGCATACCTCCATGTAGTGTATCAAGAAGCGAGATGTAAGCGGCTAGCAGCGGAACGATCAAGGATGACGAGGACATTAGGATGTTGCTGCAGGATGGTGGCTGGAACATCGACAGTAATAGGCCCCTGGAGGGCACGGGCAATGATCGCTGCTTTATCGGGGCCGAGGGCGAGAAGTATGATCCGTCGTGCTTCTAAGATTGTGCCAAGCCCCACGGTGATACCAAGTTTCGGTACGCGATCAATTCCACCGAATTCTGAGGCGAATGCTTCGCGAGATGTTGGGCTGAGCTGGACGACGTGGGTACGACTCGTGAAGGAGGTTCCAGGCTCGTTGAAAGCGAGATGACCATTGCGACCAATACCGACAATGGCTAAGTCGATACCGCCTGTTGCAGCGATAGCACGTTCGTACTCGCGACACTCGGCGTGAAGGTCTGGAGCATTACCATTAGGTAGGCGTGCTTTAGTGAGGTCGATATCGATGTGGGAGAAGAGGTGATGGACCATGTAGCTCTCGAAGCTAAGTGGTGAGTCTGGAGGAATGTGGACGAACTCGTCGAGGTTGAATGTTCGTGCTTCAGAAAAGGAAAGTTCACCGTCGCGGCAGCGTCGAGCAAGCTCGGCATATAAGCTGAGTGGGGTTTGACCGGTGGGAAGCGCAAAGACACTATCGGCGCGCCGTTTGAGTTGACGTTGTACCTGTTCGGCGGCAGCGGAGGCGACCTCGTCGGGGGTGTCGTGTATTTGGATGGTTGGAATGCTGCGCCGGTCCAGGACGTGTTTATCACTCATCACTACCTTGTAAACCTTTCAACGGGAGTATGACACTGCTGCCACGGAACTCTTCCGAAGCGTGACGGAGATGTGGATCAAGTTGCCAGGCGGCATCAACCATGGTTTTGAGGTCAACGAGACTGGTATGGTCTAGATGGATGGGCAGGAGAATGCCTGTAAGGCCGATACCGACGAGAGCAGGGAGGTCTTCTGGACGGAGGTGGGTGGATTGGTAGATAAGCGGAGCTGGCAATGTCTGAGCCAATGCGGCAAGGCGCGCGAGCTGGTCGGCGGTAAGTGGACTGGTGGTTGATGGCGTATCTTGTACGACGTAAGAGACGCCGCGGAGGAATCTGAGACTAAGCTGCTCCTCATAGGGCAGACTGAGGGGAAATGCAAGAGAATAGCGACGCTGGAGAGGCGAAAAAGATGCGGCTTCGGTGTGTTGGAGATCAAGGAGAATGTTATCGAAGCCACTTTCAAGGAAGTGATGCACCATAGAGAGCGAAGTAAGGGTATCACTCTGCGGAGCGGCAATGATTGGTATTGGCAGTTGTGATAGAGGAAGCGCGGTATTTGACGCTACAGAGCACACAAGAAAATGGATACCGGTTGTAATGGCGTCGTCAACTTTGGCATTGGTTTCGGTGATCCAAGCGCCGATCGCTAATTGAGGGCGTGGTGGTTCTTGTGTCGGGTGGAGACCAAAACCTAAAGGAGCTATTTCTTCTTGACCGGCTCGACGTAGGAGTTCTCGCAGCCGATCGCGGCTTGTCTCGACTGACATAGATTTTCTTCCCCTCACCTACGTTACTACCGGTTAAACATGGCTCTTTAGCGGCGGCGCTGCTGAAGTTGTGTAAATACTTCTTCCGGTGTCATGTCACAGGCGGCGAGCATCACCAGTGTATGGAACCACAGATCGGCGATTTCACTAGATGTCCGTTCAGGTACACCATTTTTTGCCGCGATGATAACCTCTGCTGCTTCCTCACCTACTTTTTTCCCTATTTTATCAATACCTTCCGTGAGGAGATAGCATACATAGGAACCTGGTAGCATCGTTGCTTTGCGTTCCAAGATTGTGTGCCATACTTGGAGGAGTACGGCTGCGTCCGATGCACTGGCCGGAGGGGTTGCTGTAGGGATAAGTCCGATGTCGGAGAGCTGGCGGAAGAAGCAGGATCGTTCTCCGGTATGGCAGGCGGGGCCAGTAGGGTTGACCAGATAGAGTAAGGCGTCACCGTCACAGTCGATCCGCACCTCACGGACGTTGTACTCGTTGCCCGATGTTTCGCCTTTACGCCACAGTTGAGTACGGCTGCGACTGTAGAACCATGCCTTGCCATCGATAAGCGTGCGTTGGAGAGCTTCAGCGTTTGCATAGGCGACTTGGAGAATTTCTCCGGTGATAGCGTCTTGTACAACAACAGGGAGGAGGCCGTTTTCGGGCCACGTAATCTCTGGTAGATTACTGATGGTAGATGCCGCTTGGTTTGGGGCTAAGTTCGTCATCAATTCTCTTCTCCTTGCTGTAAACCGGCAATGTCAAGGCGGACTGATAGGCCACGATGCTTGAGGTAATCCTTCACTTGCGGAACGGTCAGCTCACCGTAATGGAAGACTCCTGCTGCGAGTGCGGCATCGGCACGGCCTTCTACGAGAATGGTATAGAAATCCTCGGGTTTTCCTGCGCCGCCACTCGCGACGACTGGAACCGGGACGGCTTCGGCAATTTGTCGAGTAATAGAAAGTGCGTAGCCCTCTTTCGTACCATCGGCATCGATGCTGTTTACCACAATTTCACCGGCGCCGAGCTCAACTCCACGTTTAGCCCAATCAACCGCATCAAGGTCTGTTCGCTGGCGGCCGCCATGGGTGACGACACAATAGTGATCACCTTGGTGAAGAATATCCATGGAGAGAACGATGCACTGGGAGCCAAATCGTTGGGCGCTTTCGTGAATCAGGGAAGGATTAGCGACGGCCTGAGTATTGACTGAAACCTTATCGGCACCGGCGCGGAGCAGGCGCTTTACTTCATCGGGGGTACGGACGCCGCCGCCAACCGTAAGAGGGATGAAGAGCTGTTCAGCGCAGCGTTCGAGGACATCGATAAAGAGGCTGCGACCTTCAGCGGAAGCGGTGATATCGTAGAATACCAGTTCATCGGCACCTTGGTGGTTGTATTCTGCAGCCAAGGTGATGGGGTCACCCACTTCTCGATCAGCAGAGAACTTTGTACCACGGATCACTTTGCCTCGGGCAACATCAAGGCAGACGATGATGCGCGGAGTCAGCATGGAACGCCTCCTGATTTAAAGGCTGAAAGAGCGTCCGAAAAGTTGAGCTGGCCATCGTAGAGGGCGCGTCCGATGATGGCACCAGCGAGTCCGAGGTCACGGAGTTGGAGGAGCTGAGTGATTGTCGTGATGCCGCCGGAGGCGATGACGCTAGCAGAGGTCTGAGTGGCGAGACGACTCAGACCAGAGAAGTTTGGGGCGGTGAGCGTGCCATCACGGTCGATATCGGTAGCGATGATGGTCTGGACACCGAGCTGAACCATGCGTTGAACGAGATCAACACTGGTCACAGTGGTAGTGACGAGCCAGCCGTGCGTGGCTACCTTACCATTACGGCTATCGATGGCGACAGCGATCTTGTTGCCCCACTGCTGGCAGCTATCAGCGACGAGATCTGGGTATTCTACGGCAGCCGTACCCAAGACGACACGGGCGATTCCTTGGTGGAGCAGGTGGTCGATCTGTTCTCTGGTTCGGATTCCGCCGCTAACTTCCAACTTGAGTGAAGTGGAGCGTGCTATGGTCTCGATGACCGTACGATTGATAGGAGTACCATTGCGAGCACCGTCGAGGTCGACAATGTGGAGCCATTCGGCTCCGAGGGCTTCCCAGTGCTGGGCAACGTGGAGGGGATCGTCGTTGAAAACAGTGACGCGCTCGTAATCGCCTTGAACAAGGCGCACACAGCGACCACCAAGGATGTCAACGGCGGGCAAGAGAATAAATGGCACTACGCTGCTTCTCTACATATTTCAACGAAATTGCGCAAGAGTCGTAATCCCCAGTTACCACTTTTCTCGGGATGGAATTGCGTGCCCATAACAAGCCCCTGACCGATGACTGATGGAAAGGTTATGCCATGTTCAGTGAGGGCGAGAACATCGCTAGTGCTGGATGGATTGGGATAGAAGGAGTGGACGAAGTAGAAGTTTGCCCCTGATGGAATTCCTGTAAAGAGGGGGTGGTTCCCCTGGTGTCGAACCTGATTCCAGCCCATATGGGGCACTTTGACACCTTCTGGAAGACGGCTGACTACTCCCGGAAGTACATTGAGGCAATTGTGCAGACCGCCTTCTTCCGAGTAGGTCAGCAGCACTTGCATTCCCATACAGACGCCGAGGAAGGGTTTACCACTCTCTATGCTTTCGAGAATTGCAGGGACTAGCCCACGCTGCTCAAGGTTCCTCATGGTGTCGCTGGCGGCGCCAACGCCGGGAACTACTATCGCTGTTGCTGAGCGGACGAGTGCTGGGTCGCTTGTGATGACCACGTCGACCCCTGCAAGCCGAAGCCCATGGGTGATGCTACGCAGATTTCCGGCGTCATAGTCGACGACTGCAAGCATCACTAGTAGTCTCCTCTTAATTTATGTTATGGCTAGTATAACGAAAAACCAGTGCCCTAGAATTGATGGTTTCTCAAGGATCAGAGAACCGCACCGACGATCCAGGGATTGAACTCTTCGTCACCCATTCCATTGAGTTCGGATTTGCTTCGTTCACCAGAAGCGACGGCAAGGATCTTTTCGAAGATTTCATGACCGACATCTTCGAGAGGAACGCCATCGAGGATACGACCAGCGTTGATATCCATATCGTCTTGCATGTGATCATATAGATGGTTATTGGTGGCGATTTTGATCGATGGAGCAGGTTTGAAGCCGAAGACGGAACCACCAATTCTAGGGCACTG
>JAMDCW010000114.1:5914-7474 GCA_023489405.1 Chloroflexota bacterium | reverse complement strand
GCTGGCAAGTCTGGTGCGAACCGTCGGCTCGGGTCGTCCATTACGAACATAAAAGTAGTGGCAATCAATCAACGTGGCTCGTCGTAGAGTTCCACCGCAGCGTCTATCGCTACTACTGTAAACACCACGCACGAGGTGTACGAGCGCCATTACGCATCGTCGCAGCAGTTGGCCTCATTGCCCGCACTGGCCTCATCCTCCTCAGTCGCAGCCTTCACCGTTCCACGCGTCGACCAGAGAGAACCTAGCCATGGCTTTAGACATCGCAATCGACGGCGGCCACCTGGGGAGACGCATAGGAGGCGACGCAACCTATCTCACGGGATTACTGGCAGGGTTAGCTACTATTAACCCGCCGCACCGCATTACCGTCTTTTCTCCCCGTCCCGCGCTCGCACGCCCGCTTCTACCACGCCATCCTCATTTCCACCTACAACCAGCGGGACCTCGCTTCACGCTTCTGCGCAATAGTGTGACACTCCCCCTACGTACCTATCGCCGCTACGATGTTCTCCACGTCCTCCTCTACGCTCCACCGATCTCAAGCACACCGCTCGTTCTCTACCTACCTGATCTATCATTCCTGACTCATCCTCAGTTCTTCCCTCGGCGCGTTGCTCTCCGACTCCGTTGGAGCACACTCCTCGGCGTACATCGAGCCACTCGCATTCTCACGCTCTCAGAGACATCCCGCCGCCTTCTCTTGAAAATCTACCAATTGCCTTCCGAGCGCATCTGCGTTGCTTACACCGGTGTAGACCATGCTCATTTCCATCCCCGTAGTCCCTCAGAGATTGCCGACGTGCGTCACCGCTTAGGTCTGCCCCCGCGCTACTTACTCTATGTCGGTAACTTGCACCCACGTAAAAACCTTTCTGGTTTACTCCGGGAATATGCCTTGCTCCTTCCACGCCTCCGCGAGCTATTGCCGCCACTCGTCATCGCAGGACTACCGTGGTGGGACCGGACCTATCTCCCCCGGATTATTGCTCAACAGCAGCTTGAACAGCACATCCTACCCTTAGGGTGGGTAGATCAAGCCGACCTGCCAGCCGTATTGTGCGGGGCTACTGCCCTCATCTACCCTTCGCTCGTTGAAGGATTCGGGCTGCCACCTATAGAAGCCATGGCCTGCGGCATTCCAGCTATTACGCTTCACACGTCGGTCTTTCCTGAAATTTTAGATGATGCCGCTGTCCTCGCTAACCCAGCACCAGGAGGTCTGGCCGATGCCATCGCTGAAGTAGTGGGCAGACCCGAATTCGCTTTCCAGAAAAGCCGAACAGGCCTGGAGCGCGCCGCACGCTATCGTTGGGAATATCACGCTGCTATCACGGTCCGAGCCTATGAACAAGCAGCGTACGCACATGGAAATCGACCGCTATGAGAGAATCCCCCTACATCTCGATCCTCATCCCTACCTATAATACTGCCGATTGGCTTGAACACTGCCTCGATGCCGTATTAGCCGAACATCTTCCCAACTCAGAGATTATTGTCTTCGATAACGCCTCGACAGACAACACCACCCAGATCATAACCGCGCGCTACCCAAGGTCC
>JAMDCW010000114.1:0-5904 GCA_023489405.1 Chloroflexota bacterium | reverse complement strand
TTGCCACTACTTTTATGTTCGCGCCACCAATCATCTTCTCAAAGCAGCGGGAGGCACCTATCTCATCCTGCTGGATTCAGATACGACACCAGAGCCAGGCGCCCTACGTCACCTTGTGACGCTTCTCGAGGAAAATCCAGCTATTGGCGCAGTAGGACCTCGCCTAGCCGGCATCGACGGGCGCTTTCAACGCTGGACAGCCGGTCGCCTCCCTACCTTCACGTCCGTAAGCTCCTTCTATCTTGGTCTCGATCGGATAGCTGCAAAAGTCCGCCTCAACGTAGGGCTTTTCCTGGCCAGAGATACCACTCAACCTCAAGATGTTTCCTGGCTGTGTAGCTGCTGTCTTGCCTTGCGACACCAAGCCCTCAGAGAAGCAGGCCTTATGGATGAGCGCTACGCCTCGTATCTGGGTGATCTCGACCTCTGTCGCCGTATCAATGAACACGGCTGGCGAATCCACTACGATCCGCGTGTAACAGTCCTCCACGCTCAAGGTAGAAACACCGCCCGTGAGCCGGGTTATGCCTCTCCTGATACGATTTACGGCCTTGATATGTATCTGCACCAACACTCCAATGGTCTCACCCGCGAAACGCTGCGCTGGGTCGAAGCCTCCGGCTATATCGCCCGTTTCGCCGCCTATTCTGCAATGAGCTTCATCAGGAAGAATCAGCGTGCACGCACCATGGCCCATCTCCACTGGCGTTGGTTTATCTTGCGCTGCACAACTGCTCCGGCCACTCCCAAACCATAAACGTGTAGAAAGGTTCTCTACCAAATGGAACTCAATGGAACAATGATCCTACGGCGATGGCGAACAGTAGCTCAGGTTGCCATCCTCGGTGCACTTCTAGCGCTGCTGGCTACGTACATCTTGCCACAGAAATACCAAGCAACGACATCCTTGCTCATTCGCGCCAATAATGTCCGTATCTTCAGCGGCAATGGGCAGCCTGCGGTCTCTCCCAACGACTACAGCCAGACCACCGCTCTTCTCGTCAAGACTATCGACCAAACCCAAGCAGCAATGATCTCTAGTCGAACCATTGCCGAGCAAGTTGTGCGCCAGCTTCATCTAGATCACCCTAAGCCTCCAGCCAACTGGTTCGCAGCTCTCAAAAGCGATGGCCGCCTGCTGATTACTGTCGTGCTCGATCTGGCACGGTATGGCTACTACAAACAACCTCCACCTTTTGAAGGAGCAGTCAGTGAAGTACAGAACTCCTTGACCGCTGAACCTATTCAGAACTCCTATATCCTTAATGTCAAAGCGCTCGCAAGCTCCCCTGAGGAAGCCGCGGCGATTGCGAACGCTGCGGCCGAAGCCTTTATCACCTATTCCCAGCAAGTCTACGGTCAAGAAGCGAAGAACCACACGCAGTTCATTAAAAGTGAAGTAGCGCGGGCACAGCAAGCCGTTGCCCAAGCTGCTCAGCAGCTCAGCCAGTACAAAGAAAAACACCACTTGCCGTCAGTAGCCAATCAGCTCCAACTCGATGTCACGACTGTCAACGCAGCGAAAACAACACTCCGGCAAAACCAAGAACAGCTTGCTGCAGCGCAAGCACGCCTTGACCGCATCAAGAAGCAACTTCAACAAACTCCACCGACTGTTCAGCAGACCCAAGATGAAAAAGGACAGACATCGTCAACTACGACTGGTGGCGAACAAACGGTCACAGAGACCTCGCAACAGCACTCTTCCGGTGGATCAAGCACAGCATCCGATACTCAGCAATCTACAGTGACTGGGCGGGGAACCTCAAGCTCCGAGCCCAATGCCCCTAAGGCCTCATCGAATCCCAATACACCGCCCAGCACGGCAACGAGCGGACGGTTTGGTGCGAGCAAAGGAACGAGTAGCAGTTCGCAAACCGCACAGTCACACAACACCTCACGTACTGTGACCTCACCGACGGATGTCTCGTCGCACTCCACTCAAAAAGTCACCACCAAGCCCAGCGTGAGCAACCAAAAGAGTGCGCAAACGCAGACAGTCACGATGCCCAACCCTGTCTACCAGAGCCTTCTTCAAACACAACAGAAAACAGAACAGGATATCGCAGCTTTCGAAGCCGATAACGCGCAGCTTGCCTCGGCCATTCAAACCGAAAACGCCGCCCTCAATGTCTTCCCAAGTGCGGAGAGTGCGCTATCCCAGCTTCAGTTACAGCTCGATGCAGCAAATTCTACGTATCTCAAACTGCGCGGCGAATACGAAGATGCCCTCATTACCGAAGCACAGTCCATCAATGACCTGACTATTGTCGATCGCGCCGTCCCTCCTCTCTACCCTATCAAGCCTCTAAAGTTTCTCTACGTTCTCCTCGGTCTACTCATAGGCATCGTTGCTGGCTCCGCGATCGGTATCGGCCAGGAATACCTCCAGATCTACCGACAATCTCAGCGTGCCTCCCTCTCCTCCAAATCGACACCGCGGGCAATCCCTACCCCCAATAGCGATGCGGCATTCACGAACGACGGTAAGCTTGCATGAATGTCGCGCGCACGGTCGGCTGGAATGTCCTGGTACAGCTTGGCTCTCGCGCGGCGCAGCTACTGTTCTCTGGCATAAGCACACTCATTCTGGTACGTAGCCTGGGGCCGTCAACCTATGGTGAGTACGCTCTCGTGATCGCCATCGTCTCCCTCTGTGGTCTGATCGCCGAAGCAGGAATCGGCCGCATCGCAACGAGAGATATGAGCCGAAACCCTGCCGAGGAAGCCTCATTGCTCTCGCAAGCGGTACTACTACGCCTCCTTCTCGGGCTTCTTGCTACCACAGTCGCGATGCTCTCCGGCATCCTCCTTCACCTGCCATTAATAGTGCTTGCCGGCATTGCCCTCGGTTCACTCACCTTCTACCTTGATGCCCTGGCTTCCGTTGGTCTTATCTTTCAGGTCCGGCTGAAAATGCAGTACGACGCTATTGCAATGGTCTGCAGCAAAGCAGCCGTACTCTTGACTGTCCTTCTCGCCGCCCTCTTGCACGCATCAGTGCTCATCTTCTTCTGCGCTCTACTCGTAGGCTCCGGGATGATGGCCATCGTCGCCTGGTTCTTTGCTACCAAACTTACGACGATTCTTTGGACGTACAACCGGCAGCGCAGCAGCCAGCTCCTACGTCAGAGTATCCCGAGCGGGATCGCTCTTCTCGTCGCCGTCGTTTACCTCAAAGTCGACGGGGTGTTACTCGGAGTGTTTAAAGGCGCCACAGCTCTAGGGATCTACTCAGCAGCCTACCGCCCCATCGAGTACTTCCTCCTTGCTGGATCTGTCATCGTCAACCCCATCTATCCTCTTCTGTCTAAGAATTTCGCCACGAATCACCGTGAGTTTCTCCATATCTACCAGCAGAGCTTTATCGCCGTTATCATTCCCCTGGGCGCCATTATGCTGCTCAATCTCGCCTATGCCCCCCAACTTCTGTCTTTCGTCTTCGGGGCCAGCTACCAAGACGCTGCCGGCCCTTATCGGATCCTCACCATCGTTCTCCCACTCCTCTTCTGCAACGGCTGGCAGGCTCTGGCGCTACTCACAGCCGACCGCCAAACGATCACCATGCTGATCGATAGTGGAGGACTCATCATCAACCTCAGCGCAAATTTGCTTCTGATTCCCCGCTTCGGCTCTGTTGGCTGCGCGAGTGCCGCGCTGCTCACAGCCATCTTCGTGAGCAGCGCCGGCAACGTAGCCGCTCACCGGCATGCTGGTGCCACGCTTCCATTGTCAGCGATCCTTAGGACGGCCTTTGCTGTCGGTATCTGCGCAACGCCGCTCTCTGTCATCAACCACCACCTCTGGCCGCTCACAGGCGCCGTGGCGCTCCTCTTATACCTCAGCCTACTCCTGGCCTTCCGGGTGCTTCAAGTCAATCAACTACGCAATCTCTTGCCAGCACGCTTAACCGCTACAGCGAAAGGGCTTCTATCGTGACCAGGGAATCTCCGTTGCCAACCTGGACAGTTGTACTGCCGACATATAACCGCATCGAAATTCTTGAGCAGACACTGAAGCACCTTGCTGAGCAACGATATCCTCGAGACCGCTTTGAAGTGTTGGCCGTCGATAATTCCTCTCAACTGGTCAAAGCAATGGTCGAACGAATTGCCTCTGAAACAGGAGCACGGCTCTTCTATCTGCGCGATGAGCATCGCCTTCCGGCGATCAAACGAAATACCGGATGGCAGGCGGGGAGCGGGGAGCTCATCTTGTTTATGAATGACGATGCCTGGGCCGAACCAGACCTCCTCCTGCAGCACACGGCTATGCACCGGTCTCACGCCCCTAACCCTATTGCCGTTGTGGGAAATGTTCCTCAATCCCCGGCACTACCTTCAACACCATTCCTAGAATGGTTCAAGCCTTTCTCTTTTTGGGAGCTTCGAGACGGCCAGCGTCTGACCTGGATGTATTGCTGGAGTATGAACCTCTCGATCCCTCGTCGTATCCTCGTGGAACGCCACATCGCTTTTCATGAAGACTGGAAGGAAATCGGACAGGAAGATCTCGAGCTCGGATATCAACTGAGCCGCGCCGATATACCGATCTACTACTGCGCCAAAGCCATCGCCTGGCATTATCATCCTCACACCTTAGCTTCCGCTTCACGGGTACAGCGCGAGATCGGCCGTGGTCTGCACGACCTACAACGTCTCGTTCCTGAGCCCGGTATCTTAGAGCGCTACGGTATCTTCGCCTGGAACCAATCTCCCTGGCGCATTGCCAAAGGGCTCGTCAAGCGCGCGATCTTCAACCGCGCAACTATCCCTGCAGTAACTCGATACCTTGAAACTTGCAGAGAAAACAACTGGCTTACCGTACACCTCTATTGGAAGGTCATGAACTACTGGACCACCACAGGCTATCGTGAAGCTGCACCAAAGCGACACCGTTTCCCATTGCTCCGCGAAGTGATACGTTGATGGGACTCTTTGAGACAATCCGCGAAGACTTTCGAGAAATGGCCACACTACGGGGAAAACCCTGTTCTGGCCTCGCTGCTCTCGATACACTGCTCATTCCCGGCACGCTCGCCGTGATCATTTTCCGCCTCTCCCACTTCTTCTACATCCATCACATGCACGTCTTTTCCCGCCTCTTCTATCTTCTCAACGTCATATTGTTCAGTTGCGACATCGCTCCACCCGCTGAAATCGGCCCCGGCTTCATCATCGGACACCCTGTAGGCATCATCATCGGCGGCCCTGCCAAAGCGGGACGCAACTTCAAGCTTTTTGGTCAATGCGGCTTAGGGGGCAGCGCTCGCCGCAATATCGAGCTCGACGGATTTCCCGAGTGCGGCGATAACGTCATCCTCTTTATTGGCGCAAGGGTCCTCGGCCCAATCAAGATCGGCAGCAACGCCGTCATCGCTGCGAACGCCGTGGTCATCCGTGACGTCCCAGCCGGAGGCACGGCAATCGGCGTACCAGCTCGCGTCCGTTTCTTCCCCGGGTCACGTTACGGTCAACAGGCCATACCCTCCCAAGACGATGCTCCTCTACCATCCCCCTCGATCGGAGATGCAGCCGAATGAGCCTCGTCTCACCACCAGCCAGCGCCCAGTCACCACAGGCGCAAACAACTCCGCGCTGGCTCATCATCGCTGGCGCCATTGTCAGCGCCTGTCTCGCCATCGTAGCAGCCTCCGTCAAAACAAAGTATCAAGTCGGTCTCCTTGGAGGCGTCTTCTTGATCTTCCTTCTGGCGATCGTCCGCGATCGCCGAACGATGCTCCTTGCCATCACCATTGCTTCGATGCAAGTGACCCTCCACAAAGCCTTCAGCCAGGTACTCGCAGACAATAGCTCGGGGATCGAGGCACTCTACGTTACGACTGTCGACGCTCTCGTAGCCCTCCTCTATCTCTTATGGTTCTGGGATGGCAGCCCCTTCAGA
>JAMDCW010000111.1:1729-32011 GCA_023489405.1 Chloroflexota bacterium | reverse complement strand
TGAAGATCAGGAAAGTATCGATGAGCGAGGCCCGGATCACTAACGGCTCTCCACTGAAGCCACCGTTCGAAAACTGGCGCTTCTGGACTGTTCAGGCACTGGTCGCTCTCACTGTGGGAATCTTCGGAGCAGTATCCGTTCATTGTGGGAACTCAGGAGGATCTCACTCCCTCTGTCTCCTCTCGATCTCCCTCTACTTCGTTCCCCTCACCTACGCCGCGCTGACCTTTGGCTTTATTGGCTCCCTGGCCACAGCTCTCTGGTGTATGACGCTCTCATTCCTGATCATCGCGCTCGAGGATCGCGGTGAGCAAGGCTTGATCGCCGCTTTCCAGGTGACAGTGGTCACGGCCGTCGCACTGTTCGTCGGAAAGCGCGTCGATCGGGAGATACGGATGCGTTGGCAGGCTGAGAGTGCCGAGATGCGGCTTCAGCTTTCCGAAGGGAAGTATCGGAGTCTATTTGAGACTAGTCCGATTCCCCTGCTCCTGGTTTCGCCTGATGGAATCGTGCGCGAGGCCAACCCAGCCGCGGGGATCCTCTTTGGTCGGCCTATGTCCGCCTTGCAGAACATTTCTCTGGTGGATATCCTGAACTCACCCGGTCAGATGCTCTTAGAGTGGCTCGCCAAGACCACCAGCCGGGCTCCGGTCATCGCGGTAACTCACGGCCAGGATGTCAGCGCGATCAACTGGATTGAGCCAAGCGTTACGAAGATCACCGATAGTGGAGATGGCACGCTTTTTCAGGTGATGCTGAAGGATGTGACCGAGGAGCGTCGTCGTCACGAACACCTCCACGCGTACGCCAGCAGTGTGCTTCAGGCGCAGGAGGCTGAGCGCCGGCGGATCGCTCAGGAGCTTCACGATGAGACGATTCAGTCGCTGATCATCCTCTGCCGGCAGGTCGACGCAATTCGCGACCAGGTCAGTCCTCTGCAACCGGCGGTGATCACTGGACTGGAGACCGTTCGACTATCGGCCGAACAGATTGTCCAGTCGCTCCGCGAGTTCAGCAGCAGTCTCCGACCGAGTGTTCTCGAGGATCTCGGGCTGGCTGCTTCCCTTCGACGCCTAGTGGAGGATCTGAAGCAGCGGACTGGAATCGCCAGCCGTTTAGAAGTTCGTGGCCCCGTGCGCCGGCTCGCCGCTGACGCTGAGCTTGGGCTCTTCCGCATCGGCCAGGAGGCGCTTCACAACGTCGAGCGTCACGCACAGGCGACCTCAGTCACCGTCCGTCTGACCTTCGTTAGGAATCAAGTCTCGCTAACAGTTCAAGATAACGGCGTTGGCTTTACCCCGGGACCACAAGACGACCCAAAGGCTGCACTCGGCATCCTGGGCATGCAGGAGCGCGCCCAACTGCTGGACGGGAAGCTGGAAATCCAATCGAGTCCTGGGCGAGGGACGAAAGTGACGATACACGCTCCCGCAGCCGAGGTAGAGCACTGACAGCATAACCCGACTGTCGGCTCAGACTGAGCCACACGATGCAGGGGCTGATCTCCAGCGGCGGCCCTGACAGATCCGGCAACGCCTCCAGCACTGATGGTCAGATGCCAAGACCACCTGAGACGAAAGAAGGTACAGCGAGCGAATTGCACCTCCCAGCTCCTGAAAGGTTCGTGGTACACTCGTACCCTGCTGGCGACGTGGCCAAGTGGTCAAGGCAGGGGTCTGCAAAACCCCGATCGGCGGTTCGATTCCGCCCGTCGCCTCACCTGCCAGCAGTGCCAGATCCTTTGACTCCCTCCCCCGTGCGTGCCATGCTCCCTTTGATCACATCTGGGAAGAAGAGGAAGAGATTGGCAGAAATAGCGCAACCACAGTCGACAGTTGGTGACAGTTCGTGGTTCGTCCATGATCGCTTCGGATTATTCATCCACTGGGGAATCTACGCCTTGCCTGCTCGCCACGAATGGGTCAAAAACCGCGAGCGAATGAGTGATGAACACTATCAACGCTACTTCACTCATTTCGACCCCGATCTGTATGATCCACGCGAATGGGCGCAAGCAGCAAAAGCGGCTGGCATGCGTTATGCCGTACTGACGACCAAGCACCACGATGGTTTTTGCCTTTGGGACTCCAACTTGACCGACTATAAAGCGACAAATACACCCGCCCAACGTGATCTCGTCCGTGAATATGTGGATGCCTTTCGCTCCGAAGGACTGCGCATCGGCTTCTATCATTCTCTGATCGATTGGCATCATCCCCAGTTTCCCGTAGATGGACTCCACCCGCAACGAGATGACGTAGAGTATCGTACAGCTCAAGCCAATCGAGACATCACCCAGTATGCCGCATATCTCCACGGTCAAGTACGAGAACTCCTCACACGCTACGGAAAGATCGACATCCTCTGGCTGGACTTCTCGTATTCTCAACGTGACTGGGACTGGTCAAAAGGCAAAGGCAAAGACGACTGGCAATCTGAAAAGCTCATTGCGATGATCCGTGACCTCCAGCCTCACATCCTCATTAACAACAGAACTGAAGTGGAAGGGGACTTCTACACTCCAGAACAAGTCCAGCCACGGGGTTGGGTCACCGTTAACAGTCAGCCCGTTGTCTGGGAAGCGTGCCAGACCCTCAATGGATCATGGGGCTACGATCGTGATAACCTTGATTGGAAGTCGCCTGATCTGCTTGTGCGTATGCTCGTCGACGCCGTCTCGAAAGGCGGCAATATGCTCCTCAACGTCGGTCCCACCGCTCGTGGAGAGTTTGATCCTCGAGCTTCCCGAACACTCGCTGCCATCGGCGAGTGGATGCGCCTACACAGCAGAAGTATCTATGGTTGCACCCAAAGCACTTTTTCTGCTCCAACAGATTGCCGGTTCACCCAGAACGGTAAGCGCCTGTACCTTCACACCTTCGCGTGGCCTTTTCGTACCATCTATCTCGACGAGCTTGCTGGCAAGGTAGAGTACGCTCAGTTGCTTCACGACGCCTCCGAAGTGCGGATGACCGAACCGGCAGATGGCAAAGGTGGTAGCACTCTGCGCCTGGACCTCCCTATCCAACACCCTGAGACGCTCGTTCCCGTGATAGAGCTCTTTCTCAAGTGACAGGCGAACTGGAAACCCGATCGATCACTCACTAGGGGTGTCTTCAAGGCGCAAGAGTATGCCTATCTCGATGATGCGGTGTACCTGACGGAGTCTCTCCACTGCCCTGCGTATCTCTGCTTCTCTCGCTTGATGCGTGAGCATGATAATCTCAGCGCTCTGTCGCTCTATATCCGCCTCTTTTTGAATAAAGGCCGCAATGCTGATGCGCAATTCACCGAAAATGCTCGCAATCTCTGCGAGAACTCCAGGCTCGTCAACTACCGTGAGCCGGAGGTAGAAGCGCGTGCGCACCTCTTCAATAGGCAATATGTGCGCCCCCGACTCGATATGGGCCTGGATCCGGTTGCTGACACTTTTCCGAATATTGCGTACCAGGTCGATCAGATCCCCTGCTATAGCGCTGGCAGTGGGGAAGCTTCCCGCACCCCTCCCGTAGAGCACAACATGCCCAACGAGATCACCCTCGATTTCAACGGCATTGAACACGCCGTTGACCTCAGACAAGAGCTGTTCTTGGGGAATAAGTGCCGGATGGACCCGAGCTTCAATACCCGTAGGCATTTCTCGCGCAATCGCTAGCAGTTTGATGGCATACCCCATCTCATGAGCATAGCGGAAGTCTTTCGCTGTTACCTGAGTAATACCCTCTCGATAGATTTGGTGCGGCAGAATCTCCGTGTGGAAAGCAAGCGAAGCAAGAATAGCCAGCTTGTATACCGCGTCATGCCCATCAACGTCATTCGTAGGATCCACTTCGGCGTAACCCAACGCTTGCGCTTCCTCCAGCGCTACAGCGAAATCTATACCTTCACGCGACATTCGCGAGAGAATATAGTTCGTCGTCCCATTGATAATCGCCCGCACCGATGAAATATGATTCGCCACGAGATCTCTCCGAAAAGGGCCAATGAGAGGTAAACCACCTCCTACGCTGGCCTCATAGTAGAGATCGACTCCATGCTGATTCGCAAGGTCGAGAAGCTCCCGGCCATGCTTCGCCATAACCTCTTTGTTTGCCGTAACGAGATGTTTCCCCCGCTGAATAGCAGTGCGCATATAGCTGAAAGCGGGCTCTTCTCCCCCGATTACCTCAACGACGATATCTATCGAATCATCCTCGATGACCTCCTCTACTCGTGTCGTCACCAGCGCAGGAGGCAGCGCTATGGAACGTCGCCGTTCACGATCACGCACAAGCACCCGGCTCAGTTCAAGATGACAATCGAAAAGGCGCGTGATGCGCTCCGCTCGCGTGATGATGAACTCCGCCACCGCACCGCCAACAGTGCCTAAGCCGAGGAGGCCAATGCGCAGGTGAAGTGGCTCCGCTACCACTGCCCCACCGCCTTGATCCGGCGCATCGCTTCTTCGAGCCGGTCGTCAGCAATGGTCAGCGACATACGCACATAATGGTCTCCGTGATTACCATAGCCGATCCCAGGAGTAACGACAACACCAGTCTTCTCGAGGAGCGCACCTGCAAACTCTATGGAGTGCATGCCCTGGGGGATCGGAGCCCATACGTAAAAGGTGGCTTGAGGGTGTTTCATCCCAAGCCCGATAGACCTCCACGTCTCTACCACCAAGTCGCGACGCCGGCGGTAGAGCTGCACTAGAGAGGTAATATGGTCTTGAGGGCCATCCAACGCCTCAATGCCAGCTCGTTGGATCGCACCGAAGATGCCAGAATCAGTGTTTTCCTTCACTTTCCGGAGCGCAGCGATGATGTCCGCATTACCCACAGCCATGCCGATACGCCAGCCCGTCATGTTGTAGGGTTTGGAAAGCGAGTTGAACTCCACCACAGGGGCATCAAGCCTATTCGTCGACAGCGCACTGACCGTAGGCTCATCAAAGGCTATTTCGCTATAAGGAAAATCATTGACGACGATCGTGTCAAACGCCTGGGCCCACTCTGCCGCCTCCTTCCAAAAATGCTGTGGGGCCAGTGCAGTCGTGGGATTGTTCGGATAGTTTAGCCAGAGAATCTTCGCTCTCTTGGCCAGGTCAGTCGGAATATCTTGGAAGCGTAACAGCCATCCGTGCTCAGCATGCAGCGGAAGCCGCACGAGTTGCGCGCCGGCAAAAATTGCGCTCGCCACATATGCCGGATAGGCGGGATCAGGAATGAGCGCGACATCCCCTGGATCGAGGTATGCCAATGCTATATGATGGTTACCTTCTTTGCTGCCAATAAGTGCGAGCACATGCTTATCCAGATCGAGCGTGACTTCAAAGCGTCGTTTGTACCAGCGGGCAATAGCCGCTCGGAATATCTCCATTCCTCGTTCTTCATCTGGTGGGTAGACATGCATCGCCGGATCACGGGCCGCATCGACAAGCGTATCAATGATATGTCCAGGAGTTGGCTGGTCAGGGTCTCCAACTCCCAGACTGATGACATCAATTCCTCGTGCTCGTGCTTCACGTTCTTTCTGACGGATCTGCACAAAAAGATAGGGGGGAAGCTGTTCAACCCGCTCAGCGACCTTGACCACGTGCTACCATGCCCTCTCACCATCACCGATAACCCCTACGCCAGGCGAGTGTACTGTACCCCAAGGACGCTGCGCCTAGTGCCCTCCATAAATCAGCCGCCTTTCGAAATACCACGATCCCGCAACGAGTATCCCTGCTGCCAGCAAGCCTATCCCAGTGCCGATAGCCCCGAAAATCAGAATGTGCGGCTCAAACCGGAGAACAACAGTATGAATACCAGGGTCCATAACAGTGCCCATCAGGGCACCATCGACCGTATGCCACGCGACCGGCTCGCCATCAATAGACATATGCCATCCTGGATATGCTATCTGGCTCCAGACGAGCAACCCTTCGCTCCGCGCGACAACGTGAGCCACGAGGTGCGTCGCAGACAGCTCCTGAACCTCGACACTTTCCGTACCTTGTAAACGACCTAATACAAGCGGCCGGTCAACCACCGCAATCTGCCCTACTTCACTCTTGCCGAGAATCTTCCATACGTCGTTACCGTGAGCCACAATGGCCGTATGCACCAACCACGCTCGTGGAAGCGTTAAGGCAGGACTCAAGCGATAGAGGTGAACATCTCCCTCTGCACCCAAGAACGTAAGCGGCGCATTGGGAGGGAACGTACGCTTCGTGACGATATAACGCACATTCAGCAGCATCGAACGGCGTGTACCATCAAGCCATCCCGCTGGCTCAGCCGCATTCATCGCAGCAAACCTGGCCAGCTCTAGAGGTGTACTCCCTATCACATCCTCAAGTCCGTAGATAAGCCCCTCGTTGCCATCCCCGGGAAGCGTCCCTTCTGTACTCACTCGAAACGGCCGCGCCTTATCATCTTGCATCGTACGAATGATCCCCCATAGTGGATAAGGATGTTCTTTCCCTACCACAAGGCCATAGTGGGAGTGCGCACTCTGCAAATCGAGGGTGGCTAGGAGAACGAGAAGTCCCGAAAAAACCGGGACAAAGCGCAAGCGGAGGCTGAGTATTGCTAGCAGCACAGCCGTCAATCCGAGAAACACCACGTTGCGCCATAGCGCATCGTACTCCGATAGTGACATCCGCCCTGGAGCCTGCCACTGCATTCGCCACCAAAAGAGCGCAGCAGAAATCGTAGCCCCGAGGAACAATGTGACGAGCATGTTTCGTTCCCGTCTCTTCACCATTTCCGCGATGCCAGATAACCCTAAAGCTGCTAGGAGAGCGACCACGAAGGCGACAATGAAGATAGCCCGCTCTTGATCTCGAATCATCGCGAATCCAGGGAAGATGTGATAGGCAATGGGATAAAGCGGGCCGTGACGCCCGAGGCTCATGAGACTGCCAAAGAGTAGGAGCCCGCTGCAAATGAGCCTCATCTGGCCTCCACAGGTGAGGAAGCCTGCGACGGCGCTCAAAAGAACGATCACACCGAGGTATGCAGGCGGCGTCGAACCGAATCCTTGCACCAGAAAAGCGCCCAACAGTTCCTGAGGGCGAAAACCTCCGGAGAGAAAACTATAGGGCTCCTGACGCCGGACGGTAAGAGGCACCATTTGAAGTGTCGGTAGAAGCTGAATGAGGCCGACAAGGATACCCAAGCACATCCCTATCGTGCAGCGCAGCCATGCGGCAAGCAGCACCTGCCAGCGATTCCGGTAGCGCCAGCCACTCAGCAAGCACCAAATAACCGCTGTATAACCAATATATAAGAGGGCTTGAGGGTGCCCTGCCGTGATTGCCATCCCGAAGCTGACCGCTGTACCAGCAATCGCCTTCGGTGACGGAGAGAGAAGTGAGCGTTCCAGCCCCAAAATCACCCATGGCAGCCAGACAGATACCTGCAAGATATCTACATCCTGGAGCGGATAAGAAGTGAGATAACCACTCAGCTCGAAGGCAATGCCGGCAAAAGTCGCCCCGAAAACCTGGGGAACTGTTGCTCTTTCCTCAGGCGCTTTTATAAGGCTGAAAGCTAGAATAAACATGCCAAGGCCGCCCCAAGCATAATGCCCGAGCTCATCGAGAATGAGCACCCCGGGAGAAAGCGGGTGAGATGGACCAAGAAGCCAGGCTAAGAAAATCGTGGGAGGATAGAACGCATCGAACTGAATGTCGGCAAAGGCAGGCTGGCCTGCATTAACTCCCGGTGCCCATAAAGGAAGCCGCCCGTGCTGATAGGAATTGACCACAAAAAAGTGCATCGGAAAGTGCACCTGCGTAAAGTCGCCACGTTGTATTGACCATCGACCATCCGCTATTGGGGTGATTAGCTCCCAAAAATGCCAGAAAGGAACGACTAATACGATACTAATGCCAAGAAAAACGAGCACTTTATGAGAAATAGTAACGAAAGTTCTGGTATGGTCACCACTTAACCTTGGCATGAAGCATGTGTAATTTCATCTATCCACAGAAAACCAATTGGGCTTGAGCCACTATCGAATAACGTCCTCCCCAACAGTAAGTGTCCACCATACCACCCTCTCGTCCTTAACACCCGAGTATGGGACGAAGAGCTCTTTTCCTCGTGCCGAGATGTATCCTAGTGTATCCAGCGTATCTTTGTGTTATCCTGTGGAGTGTACACAGAGGTCGGTGTCACTCATTCTGGAGGCCATAGATATGATCACACTTACTCCTGAAGCAGCATCGAAGGTTAAGGAATTGGCCGCACGCGACGAGCGGTCGGACTTGGCGCTCCGGCTTTTCGTCACATCGGGCGGATGTTCTGGTTTCAGCTACGGCATGACGCTCGACGACGAAGTCATGGAAGATGATGAAGTCAACGAAGTCGATGGCGTCCGTATTCTCGTGGATGCGGATAGCTTGCCATATGTCGCTGGTTCAGAAATCCACTACGTCGAAAGCTTGATGGGAGCCGGTTTCGTCGTGAATAACCCGAACGCCACAGGTTCCTGTGGCTGTGGCCAGTCATTCCGGACCGACGGGCAGAGTGGTCAACCCCACAGTTGTGCCCACTGAGAAAGCCCTAGAATGCCTCAAAAAAGAGGGCATAGATAAGGCTTCTTTCCCGTTACTGGCTGCTATTTTCAGGAGTTCGTGGTAGGTAAACGCGCCACGATCGAGCATCTCGAGCTGGCCAGAGATCTTCCGATACGATAGGTAGCGCTGCCGAAGAGCATTGAAACCCCGCTAGCGCAGCGTAGCGAGCAAGCGGAACGAAATGATCTGGCTCATTGTGCAGCTCGTCTTCACTAAACCACTGCACGGCATCATTCTCACGACCGTGCGGCCTGGGCTCACCACCAATCCAACGTGCTAAGAAAATGCAATACGTATTATTTTCACCACGCTCAATTCGAAAACGCAGCCCCAAGAGCCCCACAACCTCTACTTCGATACCTGCCTCCTCAGCAGTTTCTCGGATCGCGGCCGATTCTGGCGTTTCCTCCGGTCGAACATATCCACCTGGCAACATAAAGCGCCCGATCAGATCGCTATACGTCAAACGTACGAGCAACACCCGTTTCTGGTGGACGACGACTGTTCCCGCTCCTACGGTAATTGAGCCACGCGTTACCACTTATCCTCCCCGTCGATCCAGATGCTTACGGTACGTGATAAACGTCCGGCTTATCCGCGCGCCACACGTCGTAACATAGAAGTACAGCGGGCCGATCGCCGCTATCTCGCCGCTAGCTCGCCCCTGTTCTTGCCAATCGTGCAAGCAACAGAGTAGCAGCGCTCCACCAACACCGGTATGGCGATAGGCTTCCGTCGTGCCAATCGGTCCAAACCAACCTGGGCGCGTAACGTCGTACACAGCAAAACCAACAATTGTCTCCCCAACAGCAGCGATAAATCCAGGGATTCGTTTCCTGCCTAGGTTGAACACCGCCATGCCTTCAGCATGCCATCCCTTCCCCCAAGTAGCACGAAGATAAGCACTGAGTGCTGTTTGATCCGGCTCTCCAATTCGTCGTACAACGACCCCGCCCTGTTGTAAGTGGGCTAAACGGTTTTCCAGATCGAAGCGTTGCATCCTCAGATCGACTTCAAGGTTGAACGTCGTACCGCTCCGTTGATAGCCAAGCCGGTCGAACAAGCAGAGAGCTTCGCTGTATCGGACATCAACTCCTGGAAGAAGATAGCGTCGACAGGCACGGATCGAAATCGACAAAACTCCTCTATCCCTCAGTCGCTCTTCCAGTTCCAACAGGAGCAGCTTCCCCAGACCTCTTCGTCGATAGTCAGGATCCGTCAGCACCGCCTTGATATAACCTTGGAAATCTCCCTGAGCTTCGTTAATCGATCCGACCGCTACGGCGACAAGCCTGCCATCACAGGATAACCCCAGGGCCACATCTGGTTCGCCGTCGTCCGTTTGCAATAGTGTGTACCGAAGTAACTCTGGTGAAACCACCTCATAGTTCAGACACCGAACACATAACGCAGTGAGATTAGGAAGATCATCCGGGGTCAGCGTGGTCAGCCTCATACCCGTTTCCTGTATTGTCATCACAAGTTCCACCACTAGCAAGCACTACATCACAAGCCCCGCCTATGTCCGTACGATAGCAGCTAGGAAGAGAAACAGTCTCCACCATCCTCTCACCCCCTCTTCAGCGCTAGGTACCGTCACTTTTCTTCGCTGATCCCGACGGCATCTCGGTCGAGCTCTACCGGTGCCTCTAGTATCGATCGGGAAATCCGCAGCAAGCGACAAACAGAACTTATACTGTTGCTGGGCTCGGTGAGCGAGCCGAAGCTTCTTTTTTAGGAAGAATGACCAAAATATGATGAATGAGTATCAGCAACCATCGACAGTGATCACGATCGAGTTCTTGTTGAATAGCGGTGAACGTTTTGTCGTGAGCGACTTCATCTCGGGACCACAACCGGACGCTGCCATTCAAGCCGTCGGTGAACAACTGGCATCAGACATGAACGAAGGCAAGCTTCGGCATTTTGCCTACTGGGAAGGTGATACCTACCAGTACGAAGTAGTCAAGATGGATCAAGTAGCTGCTTTCAGCATCACCTTCAACGAAGGAGATGCCGAAGGAGGAGAAGAATAACCCTCGCGCCTAGCCCGAGACGTTCCACTTGTTTTTCGTTAGGTTGCACGCCTCAGCCGCTACTCGGCAGATCCTGTCACCGCTTCTTTGACCTTTTCCCACCAGTGCTTGCCGGTATGCTGAGTACGCTCGCTTTCAAGCTTCGCCAACTCCCGGAAAAGTTCCCGCTCTCTCGGAGTGAGATCAGATGGAGTTACTACGTGTATCGTCACGTACTGATCTCCACGCCCAGAGCCTTCCAGATGGGGTATTCCCTTACCCTTGAGCGTGAAACGCCGCCCACTCTGAGCGCCTGCTGGAATTCGTAAATGAACCGTGCCTTCCACAGTTGGTACTTCGACTTCATCTCCAAGCGTCACCTGGCTGAAGGAAACTGGAACATCGATGAAGGTATCACTGCCCCGCCGGCGGAAGAGCGGATGAGGTTGAACGTGGAAAGCGATCAACAGATTACCGCGCGGTCCACCACGTTGTCCCGCTTCCCCTTCGCCAGTGAGCCGCATCTGCGTATCACTATCGACACCTGCTGGAACCTGAACCTCTAGAGTGCGAACCGTTCGAACACGTCCACTTCCCCGACACTCCGGACACGGGTCGGTAATGACCCGACCTTCGCCACGACAGCGATCGCACACCACTACATTGACGAACTGCCCAAAAATAGACTGCTGAGTCCGTCGTATCTCTCCCGATCCACCGCAGACAGAGCAGCGTGCTGGTGTACTTCCTGGTCGAGCGCCAGTACCACGGCATTGCGCACAAGTCTCCCATCGCGGAATCTCGATAGTTTTCTTCGCGCCAAAAACTGCTTCCTCAAACGTCAAATTCAGGTCGTAGCGTAGATCGGCCCCTCGCTGCGGCCCCCTGCTCGCCGCTGTCGCATTGCCAAAGAACGTTTCAAAGAGATCTCCCAGCCCACCAAAACCGTCGAAAGTCGTCGCATTAATTCCACCAGGGCCACCGCGATGCCCATATTGATCATACGAGGTGCGACGTTGCGGATTCGAGAGAACCTCGTACGCTTCATTCGCTTCCTTGAAGCGCTCTTCTGCTTCCGGATCGCTGTTGACATCTGGATGATATTGACGTGCTAGCCGCCGAAAGGCTTTGCGAATCTCATCTTCTGAAGCAGTGCGAGGCACGCCCAGAACTTCATAGTAATCGCGCTTTGTTACCATAACCTGCTCCAGAAATGGCATATGCTCCGCTCAGGCATTCTAACATTGACCCTCTGTTGTATCTATGGCCACTCATAATCACGCTATCACGCATCTACTAGAGATGTATTAGCGCCACAATCGACTATAGAGGCAAGAATGCGCCCTATGGCGCACCCTCAGGATCTGTCGGTTGCTCTCCAAGATCACGTTCCATTTGACTATGGACGGCAGATTCCTCCTCCGCTTTGCCGCGCGAGAGCGTCACAAGCGATGGCCTCAACAATCTGCCGTGAAAGCGGTAGCCTCGCTGCGCTTCTTCAACGACACACCCCACCGTAATTTCCTGATGGAATAGCTCATTGATTGATTGGTGAATCTGTGGATCAAACGTATCGCCTGCTTTCACAACAATCGCTTCTAAGCCGCTTTGCTGCAACGCGTGCTCAAGAATCCCACGCACCAGCACAATCCCAGTGATCCAGGAGAGTTGTCGTAAGGATGATGGAATGGTTGCTTCCGCGCGGTACAGATGATCTAAAATATCGACCAGCTCTCGAATAAGCGCAACGTTGCCAAACTTTGCAGCATCGTCGCGCTCCTGCGTTAGCCGCCTCCGCACGTTGGCAAGCTCAGCTTGGCCATACTGCCAGCGCTTCATGTAATCATCGGCGGCAGCTCGTTCTTTCTCGAGTTGCGCCGATAGTTCCGCTATCCGGGCTTCATAGGTCGCTATGGTAACGTCTACCTCTGAAGAACGAATGGTCTTGTCATCATCACTAGTCATGAAGCCATCTTTCCAAATTCTTCGCCTAAAAGGCGGGGTGGCAACTCTTGGATGAGGTAGCTCAATATGCTCGAAATGTACTGTGACGCATAGATAGCCCGCTGGTAGTTCAACCGGGTCGGACCAATAACTCCTATGACGCCCACCATCTGCTCCGCAGTACCATACGGACACAGCACAATCGCGATATTGCGAAGCTCATCAGGATGTTCTTCACCAATGAGTACCCGTAACGAGCGCTGTCGCGCTACATCAGGAAAGATCTCACGAAGGAGACCGCCTCCCTCAACAACATTCAGCAAGTCCACTATCCGCTGCCGTCGCAGGTCATCGCTAACGGCGCGCGAATATTCCGGTTGGTTCAGTACATTAGCAAGCCCATCGCGGAATTGCACCGACCACTGACGCTCTTGGTAGCTCTCCAACACGGAAAGTAGCTCTCGTTTCATCAAAGTCTCAAAACTCGACGTTTCCTCACCCCTCAGGCTATCTCGGATTTCATCCGCCGTTTTTCCTGAGCATTGAAACGCTACAGAAGCTCCTAAGGCGCGAAGATCGATCAACGGTACATTCCGCGGCAGTTGCCAGATGTGTTGCATCACACCAGCATCTACCGTAATGACCACCAAGAGCGCGCGTGCCGTGTCAATAGGCACGAGCTCAAAAGTTTGCAGGCGACACTGCGGGGCCACAACTCCGCTTACAACGGCTGCACTTCTACTAGCCTGAGCCAGAGTAGATGTAGCAATACGCAGCCACTCGTCGACATCCTGTTCCACTTGACTGAACTGGTGCAAAATCGTGTGTCGCTCATTCTCGGGTAAGGCCGCTTCAGGGAGGAGACGCTCCACAAATACACGGTACCCAAGTTGCGAGGGCACCCTCCCTGCAGAGGTATGCGGCTGAAATATCAGCCCAGCAGCCTCTAATACCGAGAAATCATTCCGTATCGTCGCACTACTGACCGAAGAAAAATCTGAGCGCGCAAGAGTCCCAGAACCCACGGGAGCAGCACTCTCGATATAGCGCAAGACGAGCGCCCTCAACACCGCACCTTGCCGCGGAGTCAGCTCGCTGACAATCACATCGCTATTCTGTGTACTGCGGCTCATCGTCGATCAACACCCAACCGGCCACATACCATTTCCAGAAGACTTCGCCCTCTGGTGGCGTACCCCTATTGTACCAACGACCAGTCGGAATCACCCATCTATGGGAAAAACAAATAAGCCACAAGCACCAGAAACTAGCTAGACATCTTCTTCCTCAATTGTGAAACCAGAACCGAGTTCACGCTCTAGAGAGTCGTCTCCATCTTCTCCATCAGAATCTTCATCATCATCGCGTTCTGCTCCATGATCAAGCTCTTCACCTTGCATTTCATCATATTCCGTAAGCTCTTCATCGTCGTCATGTCCCACCGATTGGATCGTACGGGCAAACGAAGGAGTTCCCTGGACGGAGGGATCTTGATAGATCTCGCGAATGAAGATGCTAATAGAGGAATCAGAAACACTCTTGATCGCAGCGATATAACGGTTGCCGAGATCCATGAATCCGATGAGACGGTCACCAAGGCGACTCTCTAGGTGACCGAGTACCTCACCGGATGCATTGGTGATATACAACGTTCGGCCTTCCGGACGCAAATAGACGATATCGCCCGAGGTCACACGAGCAAGCACGGTAGCAGGCGCTCGCTCTTCAAGAGGAGCGATGACTGTTCGTCCTTGTTCTTCCACGAACAGACGCGGATCAATATGCTCAGACTTGACAGCAGCCACTCTTGGCGTATCTTCCTGCAAAGCAAGGTTACGCAAGCGGACTACATTGCGCTGGGCAATACTGTTTCCAGGGTCTTGTTGAAGCGCCTGTTCATAGGCAGCGTACGCTTCCCGATATAGCCCAAGTTCAGATAAAGCCTTGCCCAGTCGATTCAGAGCATCAATCTCATGTGGGTAAAACGTGAGAAGCTGCCGGTTCATCTCTACGGCACGCTCCCAGTCTCCCTGCATAGCAAGAGCAATCGCTTGGTCGGTAAGCTGTCGCTTGTTCGGTGTCTTATCTCCTGTACTGCGCACACTACTATTGATCATGGTTATGCCTCCACCAGCGCCGGCAAAATCGCCCTACCTTGGAGCGCACGTGCGCTCGCTTGAACGACCTGCACGTATACCAGATGCCCCGTATAGTCCATACGCTCGTTGTCCCCTGTCGTATCCTGGATTGAAAAGAACGTAATCTTATTCGTCCGCGTGCGACCTTTCCAACGACTCGATCCTTCCCGTTCTCGCCCTTCCACCAATATCTCCTGTTGAGTGCCTACAAGGGTTTCATTAATCTCACGCCCAATACGCTCCTGCAGTGCTTCTACCCTCCATAAACGCTCCTTTTTTACCGCTCCAGGCACATCGTCAGCAAAGTGTCGTTGTGATGGCGTATCAGGGCGCGGAGAATAGGCAGCGACATGAACAACATCGAATCGAACTCGATCAAGCAAACTCAGCAGATGGCTGAACTGTTCATCAGTTTCTCCACAAAAACCGACGATAACGTCAGTACTTACGCTACAGTTTGGTAGGCGAGCGCGAATGTGATCCACAAGGTATTCGTAATCCGCAACTTTATACGGGCGCCCCATTCGGCGCAGAACCGCATCATCGCCATGTTGCACAGGAAGGTGCATATACTCACACACTTTAGGGAGATCCCTCATCGCATCGATCAGCCGCTCATCGATGTACCGAGGATGTGAGGTCAAAAACCGGATCCGTTCCAAGCCCGAGATAAGACTGAGGCGTTCCAGAAGATATGCTAAGTCCGGTCGCCCCGACAAGTCATGTCCATAGCGATCGACAATCTGCCCCAGCAGCGTAACTTCACGCGCCCCCTCAGAGACAAGCTCTTCTACGTGGGCCACGATTTCACCAACCGGACGGCTACGTTCACGACCACGGCGCGAGGGCACGATACAGTATGTGCAATGTTCATCACAGCCATAAATCACCGGCACATAGCGCATGACCTCGTGCGACCGGAGCTGGTGTAACGCCGGCGATAACGCTTCGGGCCCCATCTCGATTGGTGTCGGATCAAACGACATAGGTACCGGCTGATCGAGAGGGCGGTTTACAAGCTGCTGTAGAGCCTCTGGTTGGAGTGAATTGAAAAAAAGATCGACCATAGGATAGCGACGTTGCATCTGTGTCGTGTCATTCATGACCATGCACCCGGTCATCGCCACTGCTAGGTGTGAAGCACGCTTCTTAAAACCGGCAAGCTGACCAAGCTGTCCTTCAGTGTGCTCTTCCGCGCTGCGACGCACGGCACATGTATTGAGAATCACCAGATCGGCTTCCTCGAGGGCACGAGCCGGTACGCAACCTTGTCGATCGAGGAACGTCTCAATACGCTCCGAGTCCGCTTTATTCATTTGACAGCCCACAGTCCAAATGAGATAGCGCGGCTTCCGCAAAGAGGGAGTAGTCATTAGCCCACTCCTTACCCAAAATTCGAAAAGACTAAACCTATCCAAGAAGTTGGCCTGAAACTATACCGTACTTGATCAGCAGACGCGAGTGCCCCCTCTACGTGGCACCTCGCAAGAGCCGGAGAAGCTCATCACGAACGCGCTCAGGGGAAAACGGTCGATAGAGTACGACATCTGCACCATGCACAGCCGTCGCTTTCGCGTCTGATTCCCAGGAAAGTACAATGATACGCGTCTTCGACAGCACTTCTAGCTGTCGAAGACGCTCAGTTAAGACGAGCGCAGCATCTCGTGGCGCTCCTAAGTGCAGAATGATAGCAGTAGGGCGCCTCCGTAGCGCCTGCGCCCTCGCGGCCTCAGCACTATGGCTAACATCAACGACAGCTCCCTCATCCCGAAAAATACCAGCGATCAAAACTGCTGTACCCACATTGTCATCGACCACGAGAATGCGCTCGCCTACGAAACGCCCTTTCTCTGCCCGGCGATCTCGTAAATATCCCGATGAGGTGCTCGTTAGTGCCTACCTTCCTCCCCGACGGTTATTTGATCTCCACCCGGTTCATGGTAATGCGGAATCAAATGCCCTTCACGCGTTTCCCAGAGCAAATCACTATCACGTGGCTCAGGATAATCTCCTACAGAAATCAAAAGGCCGTCGTGTCGCTCTAAAACCTCAGCAACATCTTCCTCAACTACCTGGCGACTCGCCTGACGAACAAGAGCAATAGTATCAGCATCAGGTAAGAGGCGCACCATCCAACCTCGGTCAGTAAGCTCATCAACAATGACCCCAGTATCATAAAAACGCTGCGCGATCATGAGCCCAGCTCCAGCAAGGACACGACCATTGACTTCTTCCCCCTCAGATAGCTCCAACTCCTCTTCAATCGGAAACAGCAGGGGTAACTCGAGTATGAAGTAGGGCAAGACACACCCCCCCAATCATTATAATAGTCGTGCACACTATAACCCAGTCTATCTCACCATGAACCCTCTATGCTAACGTCCTACCCTCGATCAGGAAAGTTATCCAATCAGTAAGTACGGTCGGTGCGGTACCCTCATAGCCATGAGTAGCTTGACACATACGCCACATGTCCCTGTGCTGCTTGATGCTGTCGTCGAAGCTTTACAGCCAGCCGGCCACAAAACGTACGTCGACTGCACCGTAGGCTTGGGAGGACACGCACAAGCTATTCTCGAAGCATGTGGTCCCAGCAGCCGCCTCATTGGTCTCGATCGCGACACTGAGTCTTTAGCCATAGTCCAAGAACGCCTTCACCACTACGGGCCTCGCTGGATCGGGATATACGCCCCGTTCGATCATCTAAGCCACGTCCTCAGAACACTGGAAATCACCTCTGTGGACGGTATCCTCTTCGACCTAGGGTTTTCCTCGTATCAAATCGACTCACCTCAGCGAGGCATGTCTTTCCGCCACGAAGCAAAATTAGATATGCGATTCGACCGCAGCGCCTCAATTCCTACTGCTTGGGACTATGTCAATCGAGCATCACCGGAAAAATTAGAGCATATCTTTCGTGTATATGGAGAGGCACCCGCAGCGAAGCGCCTAGCTTCTGCTATCGTTCAGCAACGGCGGCTTGGCCCCATCGATACGACGAGCCAGCTCGCTCAGGTCATCACGAAAGAACTACCACATCACTTCGGTATACATCCGGCAACTCAGATATTCCAAGCCTTGCGCATTGCCGTCAACGACGAATTGGGTCAGCTCCAGCGAGCACTCCAGCAGGCAGCCACAGCCCTAGCTCCGCGAGGCCGATTAGTCGCCATCAGCTTCCATTCGCTAGAAGACCGCATCGTCAAGCGGTTCTTTCTCCGAGAGGCATCCCAGTGCATTTGCCCTCCCGAGCTGCCTAACTGTCAGTGTGCTCATCACGCGTCATTACGAATAGTTACCAAGCACCCCATCTTTGCCTCTTCGGCAGAAATCAACGACAATCATCGAGCACGTAGCGCCCGAATGCGCGTGGCAGAAAGGCTCGGCGAGTAGGGAGGTGAACCACCTTTGGCACAGCTCTGGAACTCCAAATCGGCAAACTTCCTTCGGCGGCGAGGTGCACACTCTCGCTCCCTCCGGTTCGGCGCCGCAGTAGCCATTCGACGCCCGCTCGACTTGCACGTCACACTCGGTACAGAAGTCAGCGGACGCTGGACCGTCGAGCACGCCACATTAGTGTTGCGCATCGTACTTTCCTTATGCATCCTGGCGCTATTGGGCTTCTTCTACCTCAGCGAATATAACCAAGGCGTTCAAATCGCCCATTCCCTTATGGACCTTCATACAGAAGAACAGCTACTCTTGCAGCGCAATGGGGTGCTCAAAACCGACATCGAACAAGGAGCTTCACTTCAGCGGATCCAACAAGAAGCATCCCAGCTCGGCCTCATCCCAGTAGATCCGCGCACTATTCAATACATCCAGATTCCCGCCCCCGTGAACACGGTTTCACGCTCAGCATCCTAAGGGAAAAGATGATGAGAATATCGCAATGACACGAAGTTTCTATAAACAACGCGTCACCATCTTTGGCTTTGGCCGGCGTGAAGGCGTTTCTTTAGTCCGTTACCTCCATCGTGAAGGCGCTCACATTCTCATTTCCGATATCGCTCCTTCCGAACAGCTCGCCGAACAGCTCGCAGCTATTCAAGATATTCCAGTAGAGTTCGATCTGGAAGATCACAATCGCAACCGCATTCTGGAGTGGAGTGATGCCATCTTCGTCAGTCCGGCAATCCGGCCAGACCATCCGATCCTCGTCGATGCCCGGGCTCGCGGAATTACTATTTCAAGTGCAATTCACCTGTTTCTAGAACGCTGTAGTATCCCCGTCACTGGGATCACCGGCAGTGCCGGCAAAACCACCACCACTTCGCTGATCAGCACAATGCTGGCTCAATCGCAGATTCCCCACATTCTCGGCGGCAATATCGGGCGTCCTGTGCTGGGTGAGCTAGCCTGCATCGATACGTTCAAGCGAGCAGTGCTCGAGCTATCGAGTTTCCAGCTTATGCATCTAAGGCAGAGCCCCAACATCTCAGTGGTGACAAATATTACGCCAAATCACCTGGATTGGCATCGTGACTGGCAAGAATATGTGAATGCCAAACGAACTATCGTTGCCCACCAAGGACCATCTGATTGGGCCATTCTCAATGCTGATGATCCGACGGTAAGCTCGTTTAGTGCATCAACCCCAGCAAATGTCGCCCTCTTCTCCATCACGCAGATTCCCGATGTCCCCACATGCGCTTTCCTGCAAAATGGTCATCTGGTTTTGCGCTACGAGGGTGATGAATCCAATCTCATCCAGAGCAGCGAGCTTCAGCTACTAGGACAGCACAATATCGCCAATGCCCTGGCCGCTGCGCTCGCTGCTCACTGCTCTGGAGCACACCTAGAAGCAATCGCAACGGCATTACGCTCATTTACGGGCGTTTCCCACCGCCTCCAACTTGTAGCCGAACGCGATGGTGTACGTTATTTCAACGACTCAATCGCGACAACTCCGGAACGTGTGCTTGCAGCCCTCCGAGCATTTTCCGAACCCCTCGTGGTCATCCTAGCAGGGCGAGACAAGCACTTACCGTGGGACCGTGTCGCGGAAGAATTATGTTTTCGCGCTCGTTCCGTAATTCTCACAGGAGACCTGGCTCCCATAGCACAAGAAGCAATCATCGCTGCGAGTGAACGAATAGGAAGATGCCCCAAGCTCTTCTGTCGAGCCGATTTCGATGAAGCCGTGCAGATTGCAACACTCACAGCCCAACCCGGTGACTGCGTCCTCTTTACTCCTGGTGGTACAAGCTTCGATCACTTCCGTGATTTCGAAGCACGAGGCCAGCGATTCAACGATATCATCCTCCAAACAATGGTGGAAGGGCTCTAGTAAGATGATTAAGAGCCTTCTGCGGTATTACTGGAAACAAGCTCGCCATTTCGATGCAATCCTGGTAGCGGCTGTCGTTCTACTAACTATTGGCGGGATTCTGATGATCTATAGTGCAAGCGTTTGGCAAGCGCTCGCTGGTAATAAGCCACCGACCTATTACTTGGAACGCCAGCTTATAGCATTAGTTCCAGCACTCATTGCTTCCCTCATTCTATCTGTTTTCCCACTCCACATACTACGTCGATTTGCTTGGCTGGGGTATCTTCTTGCTTGCGTATTAGTTCTCACCGTTCCCATCTTTGGTCGCCATATTTTCGGAGCAACCCGCTGGTTTAGCGTCGGGGGATTCACTTTTCAACCCAGCGAGATAGCAAAGTTAGCCGTTGTTTTGGTATTAGCTACGTGGTTCTCCCAGCAACCTGATCGGGCACGATCGTTCAGGTCAGGCTTATTGTTCGCTCTCATCATCATCGTTATTCCAGCAGGGTTAGTAGAGCTAGAACCCGATCTTGGCACTTCACTCGTCGTAGCGGCCGGAGGATTGGGGGTGCTCTTCGCCGCAGGATTAGCAAAACGTTACCTTGTTGGTGTCATACCACTGGTTTTTGTCGTCGTCTTCGTTTTGGCGAACTCGGCGTCTTATCGTGTTCATCGCCTAGAAGCTTTTACGAATCCACTCAGTACGAAAAATAGCACGTCCGTAACATACCAAGTCGTACAGGGGCTTATCGCTCTAGGTTCCGGCGGAATTACTGGAGAAGGTATCGGCAGCGGCATCCAAAAATTCAACTACCTTCCACAACCCGCTACCGATAGTATTTTTGCTGTTATAGGCGAAGAACTCGGATTTGTCGGTGCTATGAGCACCCTCCTCATCTTTGCCGCTTTAGGTTGGCGCGGCTATATGGTTGCCCGCAACGCCGATAGCCAGTTTGGTGGTATTCTCGCCTATGGAGTGACCACAAGCATCATCAGCCAGGCAGTCCTCAACATCGCTTCTACCACCTCTGCCCTACCCTTCACAGGAGTGCCCCTACCCTTCATCAGCTACGGAGGATCGTCGCTCGTTATGAGCTTTGTGGCCGCCGGACTCTTGCTGAATATCAGCGCCCATCCCGCTCTCCCTGTCGCTCCAACCGTAACAGCAAAGGAAACACCCCCTCCACCCCCAGTTTCTCACCTCAAAGAGATACTGGAATCCCACAATCGCTCGACTCCACGCCACCACAGCCGTTCGCGGCGTCCGGTTAGAGCAGTTCGCACAAGGTAGGTTGGCGTGCACATCGTCATTGCAGGAGGTGGTTCAGGTGGACACGTATTCCCCGGTCTCGCTGTCGCTGCCGAGATGCGACGTCGCCATCCAGAAATCACAGTGACTTGGATCGCTACCCATCGCGGCTTAGAGTTCAGTCTCGTTGAAAAAACGGGACTCCCCGTGCTTCCTATCCGTGCCGGAAAGCTCAACCGCTTCCTCGGAAAGCAGCTCATCACGGATTTCCTACGCATTCCCCTAGGATGTATCGACGCTCTGCGTATTCTGCGCCGTATCCATGCCGCCGCCGTGCTGACGTGCGGCGGCTATGTCTCCGTTCCTGTCGGTCTCGCCGCTCGTTTTCTCAACATCCCCTTTATCGCTCTCCAGCAAGATGTGAAACCCAACCTGTCGAATCGTATCATCGCCCCTTTCGCTACGTATATCGCCGTCGCCTTTTCTCAGAGCGCTCAGTTCTTCCCCAAAACCCGCGTGCGTATCACAGGAAACCCTTTGCGCTCCAGCCTATTCACCGGAAATCCCGAACGCTTACGCGCTCAATTCTCCCTGGAGCAAGCGTTACCGACTATCCTAGTTCTTGGTGGTTCACAAGGCGCTGCAGCAGTAAATGAGCTCCTCTGGAAAGATCTGGCTCAATGGCTCGAATTCTGCCAGGTCCTCCATAGCACGGGAAAGAGCTGGATCCATCGCGCCGGTATCATTCGCCAGACATTGCCCGAAAGACTTGCCAAACGGTACGTTCCTCTCCCCTTTCTCGATGAGGAATACGCCGATGCGCTCGCCCTCGCCGACATCGTGATTTCACGTGCGGGTGCAGCTTCTCTTTCCGAGCTGGCCGTAATAGGAAAGTGCGCCATCCTCATCCCTCTCCCATCATCTCGCAGCACATCACCTCAAGAAGCTAATGCCCATCTCCTGGAGATGGCAGACGCAGCAGTCGTATTCCGTCAGAAAGAGCTATCGCCCGATCTTCTCCGGTGCGCAGCGCAAAATCTGCTTAACGATCCGCTGAGAAGAGAACGCCTGAGGAACAATATTCAAGGCTTCGCTACCGTCAACGGCACCCTTTACGTGGCCGACTTACTGACAGATCTCATCCATCCCCAGAAAATTCCGAAAGGATAGCTCCCGAGCGTGTCCTGGGTAAGTGGAATGCCAAACCTTTTCAAGAAGCCTTTTGCAAGAGATATCGGGAGAGACACCAATAAGACAAGCCCCTCCTCTTACCCAGACAGATCGGTAGCGTCTTCACCTGCGACAGCAGCACAGCGCCCTAGCTCACCACCCACCCTCGATTGATACCAAGCGGAGTGTTGCTAGCGTCGAATCCGTACCGTATACTCAGTACATTCGGGGTGTAGCTCAGTTTGGCTAGAGCGCAGCGTTCGGGTCGCTGAGGCCGAGCGTTCAAATCGCTCCACCCCGACATTTTTCGTTGCCCTCCAGCAAAGTACAGTTCCGAGCCTGCTACCAGGATGAGCAAAAAACGCCCCCAGCGGTACACTGCTTTGCCGTAGAGGGAGCACAGGAAGAATATGGACTATCAGCAGGAGTTGAACGTTGCAATCACCGCCGCACGCCTTGGTGGTAGTGTACTGCGCGAGGGGATTGGTACAATCGCCGATGTGCGATCCGTAGGGTATAAAGGCCAGGTCGATCTAGTTACCGAGTTTGATCATCGTTCCGAACAGTTCATTCTGTCCTTTATCACCGATCGCTTCCCCGATCATTCTATCCTTGCCGAAGAAGGCTCCGGTACTAGACGCACAAGTGAATTTCGCTGGATCGTAGATCCTCTAGATGGGACAACGAACTTCGTTCATGGCTACCCCGTTTGCTGTGTCTCCATAGCACTTGAGCACGAGGGGAAAATCGTCGTTGGCGCAGTCTACGATCCTTTTCGAGAAGAGCTCTTTTCCGCAGTAACCAACCGAGGCGCCTTACTCAATGGCCAAGCTATCCACGTCTCACAAACTCCGGACCTCGCCCACTCTCTGCTCGCTACCGGCTTCCCCTATGACCGATCACAGCTCGACGAAGTACTCCTGCGCTTCGGTCTCCTTACAAGACTGTCCCAGGCTGTACGTCGCGATGGAGCTGCCGCTCTGAACCTCTGCTATGTGGCGTGCGGGCGCTTCGACGGTTTCTGGGAAGCAACGCTACAACCCTGGGATGTTGCAGCAGGCGCACTGATCATCACCGAAGCAGGAGGAATCATCACAGATTTCGCTGGCACTCCATGGTGTGCGAACCATCACTCTGCCATCGCTGCCAATAGCCCGGCGCTCTTCGAAGAAATCCACAGGGCTTTACGCTAGTTTCTGCGCGTACCCTCTTTCAAGACGAAAGAATATGGAGCGCCCATAGCAACTGAGCAACACTCCAAGCCTGCGCATAACAGCCCTTCGGTGCATGAGGGGCATCCCCGTCGAAAATCTCTGAGACAGTCCCAATTCCAGCTTCGGTCAAATGCGCTTGAAACAGTCGCAACTGTCGCAACAGTGCTTTCTTCGAATAGCCGGCTCGTATCGCCGCTTCAACATAGGGCCCTAATAGCCACGGCCACACTGTACCCTGATGGTACGCCGCATCGCGTGTCGCTTGATCTCCTTGATAGACGCCATGGTATGCATGAGACCATCGCGGTAGCGTGCGCAGACCTACCGGAGTCAGAAGCTCTTGCGTTACAAGATCGACGACACGCTTGGCCCTTGGGCCCGTAAGCGCTGGAAACGGCAGGGAGATAGCCAGCAACTGGTTAGGTCGTAACGTCGGATCAGACCCCTCCGGCCCTCCGACTACATCATAGAGATAACCTCCCGCCTCATACCAGAAGAGCTCCGTAAATGAACGTTGAGCGAGGTCGAGAATTTCCTGAAAAGCGAACGGTCGATCAACTTGAATGCTCCACGCCCGAGCAACATGCAGGGCATTGATCCACAATGCATTGATCTCAACGGGCTTGCCATACCGCGGCGTCACTACCCAGTCGCCAACTTTGGCATCCATCCACGTCAACTGCATACGGGGTGCCTCAGCACGTATCAGCCCATCTGAAGCATCCATCTGAATGCCCCACTGCGTCCCCTTGACATAGCTACTGATGATGCTCTGGGCAGCGGCATAGACGCGCATGCGAAAGCGTGAATCGCGTACCTGCTCGAGAGTTCGGTAAGCAGTATCGAGAAACAGCAAGGAGCCGTCAGCCGTATTGAATGCCACTGATTCATCTCTCAAGGTATTCGGTAACAGTCCCTCCTTGATCCTCCCCATCCAACGTTGGAGCACAAGCATCGCCTCACGCTCCCTCCCCGTCGTCAGGAAAAGACCCGGTAGCGAGAGCATCGCATCACGTCCCCATTCACCGAACCACGGATAGCCTGCCAGAATCGTTACCTCTCCACGCGGATCGCGGACGATGAACTGGTCTGCCGCTAGCGTAAGCCATCGGCGGAGCGACGCCTCCTCTCTAGAAACCTGGCCAGCGAGCGAGCGCCTGCGTTGCACTTCGAGTTCTAACGATCCGTCCACTTTCACCGGTGTGCTAGCCTCTTGCTCCACGGCGCAAGAGAAGGTGGCCGATTCACCTACGTCTAACCGGCGTGTAAGATAACCAGGCCGGAAGAGGTCTTCTACCCAATCATAGCCACGCGAACGCTCTTCTCTCAGGGCAAACTGATAGTGCCAGTCGCTATCGACAATGTCATCACCGTCCGTCAATCGGATGGCAAGGCACTCTGTAGCACCACGAACTTCCAGGGTTCCATCGTTTCTCGATACAGCAAATTGTCGGTCCCCGCGTCTAAGCAGATTGTCTGCCGGACGATTTCCTATCAGCGGGGTCAAGCGCAAGGTCACCTGTCCCGGACCACTTACTAAGCGATACTGGATACACACAGCATCATTCCCATACGGCATCCAAAGTCGCTTCTCTATGATCCAGCCATCGATCCCGTAAACCCAGATTGGCAGACCAAAGTCGAGGCGAAAATCCTGCAGAAAGCGATAGCCCTCTGGGGCAATAGTGCCATCGAGAAACTCATGGGTGTCCAGTCGCCAGCTACTATTTGCACTCGTTATGTCTTCTTCCAGTCGCACGAGTGTTGCCACTCGCTCATTGGGGTCTTCCGGTGCAGCCATAAGAAGCGCGTGATAGCGACGCGTAGGTTCCGCAAGCGTACCACTGGCATAGCCGCCACGCCCGTTGGGTACCAGCCATTCTCGCGTTCGACCCACCAAACGATCACACGTAATTCCTCGATCAATACGCGACTGCGGCATCGTGTCATCATTCCCCTTCTAAGTTGAGCCAGTGACGCTCTGCTGGTGTGAGTTGCACAGAAAGTGCCAGCCAACTGTCTTCAAGTTCAGCCACGGTCAGCGGACCGATAAGTGGGAGAATAGGATAGGGCTCACCGAGAACCCACGCGAGTGCAATGCGCGCCGGTGTCGTGCCCTTTTCTGCCGCCAACTGCTGCACGCGCCGTAACCGTTCCCAGTTATCGTCACAATCGTAGCTAGCCCTAACCAGTCGATCCTCTACCTGACCTCTGGTAAAGCGCCCGGAGAAAAACCCACGCGCCTGAGAGGACCACGCCAGAACGAGCAAGCCATGTTCTCGGTGCCATTGCTGGCTCACAGCATCGAGTGTCACGCAGCCTTCCCATAGCGGAGTGATCGTCCGCGCCAAAGTAACATTAGGACTATTCGCTGATATCGGCCGCAGACTGTGTCGCTCCGCATATTCCAGCGCTTCTTCTATTCGCGCCATCGTCCAGTTCGAAACACCGTAGGCTTGTATCGAACCATTATCGATGTGTCGATTCAAACATTCGACTAGCGTCCCCACCGGTAGTTGAACATTGTCACGATGCAGCAGGTACAGGTCGATCGTCGAGACGCCTAACCGCTCCAGCGACACGCTGAGATCGGCTGCTATATGTTCCGGATCGATGAGCCAGCGTCCATCTGCCGCCTGATGGGTACCCTTGTCAACGATGACGAGCTTATCGCGCAAGCCATGCTCCGCCAACCACCGGCCAAGTCCCCGCTCGCTCTGACCACGGTTATAGATATACGCCGTATCGATCACACGACCACCAAGTTCAAAGAAGCGGCCAAGGAGTAAACGCCATTGCGTATACCCAGCTTCTTCCACTGTAAGCGTCAGAGTTCCCAATGCCAGACGAGAGACTTCCTTCTCGACACCCGGAATTGAGAGCATCGCCATCCTACAATCCCCCTTTCCCATTGCCTATGCGGCACACGGTACCTTACCGTACTCTTCCCATTGCCTTATGGCAGGATAGCTATCAAAACGGTGAGTTGGAGCCAGCAACGATGAGTAGTTCGACGCGCGAAGATCCCCAAGCTCTTGTCGGCCAGGAGTTAAAAGTTCACAACGCGGGCTTCGTCCGGCTCATTGACTTCATGGGCGACGACGCCGCCATCATCGCCGCAGCACGCGTCAGCTACGGTGCAGGAACACGGAGTATACGGACGCACCGTGGGCTGATTCGGTACCTTATGCGCAATCGCCACACGTCTCCGTTCGAGATGGTTGAGCTGAAATTCCACATCAAAGCACCAATATTCGTCGAACGTCAGTGGTTCCGTCACCGTACGGCAAGCATCAATAGCATCTCTCAACGCTACTCCGAGATGCGCGAAGAGTTCTTCATCCCCGAGCCATATGCTATCCGTCCCCAGAGTGAGACAAATCGCCAGGGCCGTGCCGAAGAGCCTATGCTCCAAGAGACAGCACAATGGGCTATCGAGCAATGGCAGAAAGTCAACCACGAAACATATTCCCTCTACCACCAGTTGCTCGAGGTCGGTATGTCGCGCGAGTTAGCCCGTATCGATCTCCCCCTCTCTCTCTATACCGAGTGGTACTGGAAAATCAACCTTCATAACTGCCTTCACTTTCTCTCGCTACGCCTCGACCCGCACGCCCAAGAAGAGATACGCGACTATGCCCAGGTCATCGCACGATGCGTCCGCGCTATCGCGCCAATCACCTACGAGGCCTTCGAAGACTATGTTCTCGACGCTGTAACCTTCTCTAAAACAGAAATGCAGCTCCTGCAGAAACTACTCCGAGGTGAACAGTTGACAAGCGATGACCTCGATCACGGCGAAACGTGGCGTCGCGAGTTCGAGCGATGACCTCGATCACGGCGAAACGTGGCGTCGCGAGTTCGAGCGTAAGCTTGGTCAGCCACTAGACATTCTGGTACCAACCGATGGGAGCCTCTCCTAACCCAACCCCATCCAACCACCCGCCCCCATGGATCCACGGTGCACCTCTTCTCTCAGTGTGCTATGGTTCTCTGGTTCAAGTAAAAATTACGTAGAAGAAAAGGGACGACGGTGACACAGCGATTGCGTATTGGTCTCATTGGTGCTGGAAATAATATGGTCGGTGCTCACGTCCCGCGGTTGATTCAACGCCAAGATGTAGAGATCATAGCCGTAACCGAGCCATTCGAGGCAAATGTTGAACGTTTCCGTGAACGCTTCCCCTCAATCGCCGGAATCTCCGTGTACAGCGACTTTCACACCATGGTAGAGGCCCAGCATCCCGACGCAGTAGTGATTAGCACCCCTCATCGTTTCCATTGCGAGCAAATCTGCGGCAGCTTAGAGGCAGGGTGTCACGTCTTAGTAGAAAAGCCGATGGTTTGTTCCGTCGAAGAAGCACGCCAGGTAATTCACGCTCGTGACAAAGCAGGAAAGATCGTACTCGTTTCCTATCAACGCCACTATCAGCACGCCTTCCTCGCAATGAAACAGGCCATTGACTCCGGCCTTATCGGCACCATCCAGTATGTGGATCTCCAGCAAAACCAAAACTGGTATAACAACCAAAAACACGCCAATCGCTGGCGGATTAGCAAAGAGATCTCAGGAGGAGGCCAGCTCAACGATTCGGGAAGTCACATCGTCGATATCCTGCTCTACGTCACAAACCTCCAACCCAAGCGAGTCTTTGCAACCCAGCAGTCATTCGACCTAGAAGTCGATGTAAACTCCGCAATCACGCTCGAGTTCGAAGGTGGCGCTACTGGCTGCCTCTCCATCGTCGGGAATGCCCCTTTCCCCGGCGGGAGTGTGCACGAAGATATCACCATCTACGGCAGTGAAGGCGCCATCTTCTATCGGCAGCTAGGACAGCCTGACCCACGTCAACCATTCATCGAGGTCCGCCGCTTTGACAGCGGCGTTGTTGAAGTTGAAGGCGTACCTCAATCTTCAACGCCTGACGACAACTTTATTGCTGCTATTCAGGGACGTGAACCGGTGCAATCCCCTGCCGAAGGTGGCCTCAAAGTGATGCAGCTCTCTGAAGCTGCTTGGAGATCAGCGGGAACTAGCCAGCCCGTCGACGTAAGAACGCTGTAAGAAAAACCCAGCGTAGCCGCTGATCACCCTCCAGGGTCAGCCTTCTCCCACCGCTCTCCGTGTCCAGCCGTAGCTGGTCCCTCAGAGATCGCCTGGCCACGCCCATTGAACAGCACAGCTAGATGCTGGCGTCAACGTTCTTTGCCCTAGACCAACGAAGCGATCTTCGTATCTATTCACTGATCATCACCCTCTGGAAGGATCTCCCTGCACCAGAGGCTTGACTGCTTCGTCACAGAACGGTACACTGCAAACGATATCAGTATAACGGTCAGCAACAGGGAGGCAGTTGATGCCGCAACGCGCCACCGTGACGATCCGTGAGGTAGCACGCGCAGCCGGCGTCTCTGTGACGACTGCCTCGCGAGTGCTGAACCAGTCCCCGACCGTGATCCCGGTTAGCTCCAGCACCAAGGAGCGAATTCGCCACGCCGCTGCCCAGCTCGGCTACCAGCCGAACCTCTTGGCTCGTGCGCTGCGCAGCCGGCAAACCCACTTGCTCGGCTGCCTGTTCGCCGATATGACCGACCCATTCCTCCACCCCGTCGCCCAAGCGGCACAGCGCACAGCGTGGGAGCGCGGCTATCGCCTGCTGAGTGCCGACACCGCGGAGCAACCCCAGGAGGTGGTGGCAGGGAGCGAGGTGTTCGACCGCGCACTGGTGGACGGCATGTTCATCCTTGGGGCGATGCTCGATGAGGCTCCTGACGCCGTGGAGCAGGTCATACAGAACTATCCCTGCGTCGTCGCCTTTGGTCGTGGTGGTGGCGATCACCCCGTGAGCGTCGGTGTGGATAACGAGCTGGGCGCACGCCTGCTGCTCAACCATCTCTACGGCCTGGGGCACCAGCGCATCGCCTACCTCGGCTGCCAGCGCAACCCGGATATGCGGGTGCGGCGCGCCACCTACACCACCTTCCTCCGCGAACAGAACCTCACGTGCCCAGAGGCCTACGTACGCGATGAGCCGATGCTCGACTTCGCCGATGGCTATCGGGCTCTGCGCACCCTCCTGGCCGTCAGACCGCGTCCCACCGCCGTCTTTGCGGCCAATGACCGGATGGCGATTGGGGCGCTGCGGGCGGCCGCCGAGATGGGAGTACGGGTCCCCGAAGAGTTGTCGCTCGGAGGCTTCGACGGTCTCAACGTCGCGGCCTTCATCCAGCCGCCGCTGACGACAGTGCGCCAGCCTGTCGAGCAGATTGGTCAGCTCGCAGTACAGCTCCTCATCGAGATCGTCGAAGGGCAGGTGGACCCGGCGCAAGCCCCGCAGGTGCTACTCCCACCCGAGCTCATCGTTCGCAGCTCCACAGGCCCGTATGAGGAAGGAGGATCAATGACTTCCGAGATGTGATCCACGACGCAAGCACCACCACACCATTTGTAGGCTCGACCTCGCCAGCCGCGGTGTGCTGACAGGCCTGATCGTTCTAGATCGAAAGGTACTGGCATGTTCACAACTCCGCGTTATTCTCGTCGCCACCTGCTACAGGCGCTCGGCCTCGGTGCGACCGGCGTCGCCGGCGCCACCCTGCTCGCCGCCTGCGGTAGCGCCGCAGCGACCACTGTCACCACAGTCACGCAGACAGTTACCAAGGCAAGTGTTAGTACAGCAGTCGTGGCAAAGACGTCGGTCCGTACAGCGACGGTCACCAGCGTGCAAG
>JAMDCW010000111.1:0-1719 GCA_023489405.1 Chloroflexota bacterium | reverse complement strand
ACGACGGTGACCGCGACGGCATCAGCGCCAGGTACACCAATCCAGACCGTCAACGTCTGGTTCGACTACGGCGGCGGTGGCATGTACGCGTTCGAAGATATCACCAATGCCTTCAACCAGCGCTTTCCCAGCATTAAGGCCATCGCCACGAAAGTGAACGATTACGCCACCAAACGCCTGAACGCTATCGCCTCCAACACACTTCAAGGTGGTTGGGTCTGGCTGATGTACGGCTGGGAGCTACCGGGGTATGCCGAGAAAAAGCTCTTACGGCCTATCGACGACTACATCGCTCGGGACAAGGTCAATATGAAAGACTTCTGGCCGGTCGTACTTGCAGACACCTCGTGGAACGGTAAATACTACGCTATGACGAACCATCCGGCAGTCTCCGTCTTCTGGGCAAATCAGGATTTACTAAGGGCTAAGGGGATGAGCCCGACAGTGCTACCAGGAAACTGGGATGATATCCTCAGCGCGGCACAGAAGCTCACCACCAAGGTGAATGGGCAGCTCGATATCGTCGGGTTCGATCCAACCCACGTCGCTTACAGCTCCTGGGCGCCCGCCCGGATGGCGGCGAACGGCGTAGAGCTACTCAGCGCAGATGGACGGAAGGCAACCTTCAACACGGCGGCAGCGCAGGCAGCGCTCAACTACGTCGTGAAGTTCGTCGAGCAAGTCTATGGCGGCAAACCCGCGCTCGACAAGTGGTACAAGGTCAATAACTTCCACTATGCGCCAATCGCCCTGGGGAAGGAGGCGATGGCGACCGACGGCAACTGGTGGGCCTGGGATATTAGCCAGCAGAAGCCGCCGATCCCCTTCATCGTAGGCGGCTTCCCTGGGGGCCCGAACAACCAGGGGAAGCAGTACCTGCCGGAGCTGGGTGTCATGAACTCCATCCCAGCCCCAGCTACGCTGCCAGATCCCTCTTGGGAGTACATCAACTTCTTCGCCTCCAAAGAAGGGCAGATCGTCATGCAGCGGCAGTCGCAGGATGTTCCAGGGAACATCGCAGCGGCGGAAGATCCCGCGCAGGTGAAGTCTCACTTCGGGCGGGCGGAAGTGCTCAAGCTCTTTGAGGCGGCAAGCGGTTTCGTCTACGTCCGCTCCCCCATCTATAACAAGTTCAACGACATCTTTAACAAGCTCAGCGATGATACACTCAACAAGAAGGTTGATATAACATCCGCTCTGCAAACGGCTGAGCAGACAGCGCAAGCGGCACTGGATAGCTACTGGAGTGGCCAATAGGAGTACCTTACAGGAATAGCCCCGCGGTTTGCCTTGAACTCACTCTTTATCCACGCCGCCTGCGCATGTTTGGCGTGGTGGAAACGGCTCCTCATCCCGGATGAGGAGCCTGGCCGCCTCAGGACGCACCTGGCCCAACGTGTCGGCGACCGACCGGAATCCTCCGCCGGCTGCACTCGCCGATAAGCGTGATCTACTCGCCCGCAGCGGCGCTAAGATCCGATCTTATAGGCCTTTTATTTAGTCGCTTTTTAACCCTGCAAGGAAACAGTGAAGACATTCTATACGCCTCCGCGGCATTCTCTGCCAGCCTAGGTGTAGCGAAGGAGGGCTGGGGGTATGTCACTCGCCATGTTCCAAGAACTCTCAGCACCTCACTGGGATCCTGGGCATGCCCTCCAGCCCCTGCGGATACTCGGCGCTCTCGCTTTCGCCACTCGCCATCGTTTCTCCGGAGAGCCG
>JAMDCW010000085.1:3807-7955 GCA_023489405.1 Chloroflexota bacterium | reverse complement strand
CGGCCGTCCAATCGCGAAGCTGGTGGACAGCGATTTCCACGAGGCCAGCTTGCTGAGCGCGCGCCAGCATACTGTGAGAGAGTGGACCGGAGAACATCTCCGGGAAGAGCGTAATCACATCAATCTTAAGCATGTCGGGCGAATGCTAACACGAGTTCGCGCGAAGGGGATAGGACGAACAACCGCATAGGTGATCGTCCATAACAGACTCGTCTCTGGAGAAAGTATTGCAGAGGACGAGCGAGCACGCTGTGCAACATCCAGAGATTTAGCCAGCAGGGCGTGCTGACCACGTCTGGAGCCGTGCCATCTGGAGGAGCTGTGGAGCCTCGAATTCCGGCGAAAAGATGCTCCAGGTGTTGTGGAAGTGCAATCCAGCGAAGTCAGCGCGCCGGACAAGCGCAGGTAGTTCATCACCAGCATTGACGGCCACCTGGTCTTTCTCTCCGGCTACGACCTGCGCCAGCCCCCGCAAGAGTGCCCCGGGACCGAGGACCTGCTCCCCAACACGCGCAACTGCCGGTATACGTTGTAGCTGGCTCACCTCCCTGTTGAGCACGACAGCGACATCAGAGAGCGCCGACGCGCTGACCTTGCCGTGGGCTGTTGGTGCGAGGCTCTCCGGCCCCAGCAACGGCCGGATTGGCGTCATTGCTGGCAGTGTGCCGTGCTCCCGCTGCCAGGCTGTAGCGAAGAGCAACACCCCTAACTGTTCCGCGGGACTGAGCCACTGACCGTTCAGCCGCCGGGGTTCGAGTGACCCGGGAGCAGTGGTTGCGAGCTCCTGCAGATCAGGTCGAGCCAAGATGCGCTGCTTGGTCCGATAGTGCTGCTCCAGCGTACGATAGGTGATGGCGTGGGCATCCGTCTCCCGCGCCACCCAGCCAAGGAAGTCATCAAAGTCAGCCATCAGCCCTTGGATCTCGGAACGCGGACGCAGGGGCGCCGGGTGCCAGGCCGAGCGGGGTGGGTTGGCGCCTGCGGTGAAGTTGGCGGGGAATGCCGCCGTGATGAGCCGGCAGGGATGTGTATACATGACCAGCACCCCACCGTCTTTGCGTCGCGCCTCAAGGAGCGTAAGGAAGTCCTTGCGCATATGCTGGCGGCGGTCCGGAGTGGTGAAGTAGCGGTCGAAGGACGTGTGGTACTTGATACAGAGTTGACCACAGTACACCAAGGGTTGCCCCGGTGCCCACTCCACAGGGGCGTCGCAGAAGACCGGGATGTCGAGGAGCGCCATGGCTGCGAGCACCTGGGGACCCCAACTCGACCCTGGCTTGCAATAGGAGGCCGGCTGCTGCCCGGTGAGCCGGCGTACGTCGGCGACGCCACGCGCCTCCCGAGCCAATACAGCCGCTACACCCTCGTCCCACCCCATACCCTCGAGGTATTCCGCGTGCACTGGGTGCGCTGAGTGCATATCTGAGTGAAAGCTGATTTCGTGGCGAGCCAGAGCGGCCAGGACATCCTGCCGTCCGCGCGCCTCTAGTGCCCGCGCTAGCTCCCCGACCATACAGAAAGAGCCTGTCAAACTGTAGCGGCTGAGCGCTTGCGCCCACCAGAGCTCTCCTTCATCGGCAGCCGGCGTCTCATAGTCTTCGCTGTCGAACGAGAAGATGACGTCTACCCCCATCGCGGAATGTCCATTTCTCTGATTTCATGCGTTCCAACAGGCCCCTGGGGAAAAGGCGCACGCGAACCAAGACTCAGGGGGCCTGGTACCGGGACGTGCCGGATCTATCCATTGGTGGCCATGCCAGCCTTGATCTTGCCGTTGATCTGCGCTTGCAGCGCCGTCAGTGCATCTTTGGCCGTACTTTTCCCCTCGTAGACGCTCTCGGTGGCCTTGCTCAGCAGATTCCAGGTGTCATCCTCCGTCACGTAGGGCGAGCCGAGCGTGACGGTTGCCTCAAGCGCCGGCTTGAGCGTGGTGCGTCCGGGAGGCGGACCACCTACCTTGGGCAGCAGGTACGTTTTCGCTGCCGAATCGAGGCGCATCGGCACCTCGGCCAGTGTGGCTGTGATCGTGTCCTGCACTTCTGCCGTGGTGAAGTACGCCAGAAACTGGAAGGCTGCCTCCCGATGTTTGGCGCTCGGGCTCATCACTAAGCCGCGCAGGTTGGACCAATTTCCCGTCTTACCCGTCTTGGGATCGTAGGGCAGGATGGTGGCATCCCAGGTGACGCCTGATTTGGCTTGCTCGATGTGCTTGAAGTTCCAGTCGCCAGTGTACTGGATGGCCACCTTACCGGCGGTGAATGGCTCCATCGGCCTCTTGTACTGACTGGCGATGGTCTTCCACGAGGTCGGTGTGGCGATCACATTGCGCTTGGCCAGCTCTGCGACGAAGTCCAGCGCCGCCACTGCCTCCGGGCTGGCGATAGTGCACTGGTCGAAGCTGGCGTTGAAATAGCTACCGCCGTTGGCCAGCGCCAGGCTGTACCAGCTATTCTCGTAGCCACTCCAGCTAATGAGGGCGCCGATGCGATCTACCGTGCCGCCCTTTATAACAGTGAGTCTTGCAGCATACTGCTGCAAGGTGGTCCAGGTCCACTTGGTCGGGTCCACACTCAACTCGGCGGGGAGTGTCAGTCCAACCGAACGCAGTTGGTTGACGTTATACACCACGACGCCAGCACTGTAGTCCCACGGTAGGCCGTACTGCTTGCCATTATACCGGTACCACTGCACCGCGGCAGGCAGCATCTGCTTGAGGTTTGCCCCAACCATCTTGTCCTGGCTCACCAGGTCAGCTATGCTACCCTCCAGACCGGCAAAGGCGCGATTCTTGAAGCCGTCACTGTCGGAGAGGAAGGCATCGGGTCCGGTCCCGCCAGCTTCAGCAGCCGTGATTTTCGTATAGTACTTGCCGGCTGGGTTGGTGACCGTCACCTGGATATCACTGCTCTTTGCATTGAAAGCCTTGGCCCACCCCTCGAACAAAGTCACGGGGTACCACAGCCAGAACTCGACCGGCGTCTTTGCCTTGGCTGGGGCTGTAGCCGTCACTGTTGTGGCCTTCACACTGGTGACCGTCGCCGTACTGACTGAGGTCCTGGCTACCGTCGCCGTGCTGACACGAGCCTTGGTAACTGTCTGCGTCACCGTGGCAGTCGTAGCCGTGGCAGCGGGGCCACCACAGGCTGCGAGCAGCATCGTCGTCGCCAGCCCCACACTACTGGCGACTATGGATCGTAGGCACGTTCGTCGAGAGACAAAGGACTTCATCATTCTACCTCCATACACGATGTGCTTCCGAAGAAGGGACTAGATAAAACGTTGTAGTGATTATAGAGTATGTCTTGGGAACATGCAAATGGCTACCACCGATAGTTACCAGTGATAAAGTAGCGGATGCATTGAGAAAGGGAAACAACGGTGAATGACAGACCGATCCGGGTGCTGGTGTGGGGCGAGAACGTCCAGGAGCAAAGCGATCCGGTGGTGCAGGCCACCTATCTCGATGGCATGCACGCGGCCATCGCCAGGGGCATCCGCGAGCACCTGGTTGAGGACGCCACGGTGCGCACAGCGACCTTCCTTGACCCGGCGCACGGGCTGTCGCAGGAAGCCGTCGATGCCACCGACGTCCTGGTCTGGTGGTCGCACACCACTCAGAAGGACATCCCCACCGCCATCGTCGACCGTCTCCACGCGCGCGTGCTGGCGGGCATGGGGCTCGTCGTGCTGCACTCTGGCCACTTCTCGGCCATCTTTCGGAAGTTGATGGGCACGAACTGCACCTTACGTTGGCGTGAAGCCGACGACCGCGAAATGGTCTGGACTGTCAATCCGAGCCACCCGATCGCCGCCGGTGTGAAACACGGCTTCGTCATCCCGCGATCGGAGATGTACGGCGAAATCTTCGACATCCCGGCACCGGAGGAATTGGTCTTCATCAGTTCCTACAGCGGCGGCGAAGTCTTCCGCAGCGGCTGTTGCTTCCGGCGCGGCAAAGGCCGCATCTTCTACTTCAGCCCTGGCCACGAGCACTTCCCGATCTACTACCAGCTGGAAGTCCGCCGGGTCATCGCCAACGCCGTGCGCTGGGCCTACCAGCCGGAAGTCTACGACTACGATCTCGCCCAACTCCACCCCTCGCGGCCCGGCTGGTTTGAGGCGGACTTCCAGCTGGTAGTAGATCGGGA
>JAMDCW010000085.1:0-3797 GCA_023489405.1 Chloroflexota bacterium | reverse complement strand
CAGGCGGACGCCACAGCAACAGTGCCGCCACCTCGCCGGCCCGATCTGTAAGCCCCCCCGGCGGCCTGAATCTTGGGCTATGAGTGGAGTCATTACTCTGGGGAAAACGAGTGAATACTGACGGTGCGGCCTGGTATGCTGTTCACCAGTTCAAGAACAGTGATCTCAATCGTTGTAAAAATCTGAAGTTGACGCTCACAGTGCACTAAAAGGTTTTAGTAGTGGTTCGGTTGGTTGATATTGCGAAGCGGGCGAATACCTCGGTTACGACGGTGTCAATCGTTCTGGGAAATCGACCATACAATGTCATGATCTCTGATGCTACGCGGCAGGCAGTGCTTCAAGCAGCGCAGGAACTTGGATACGCGCCTGACATGGCCGCACGGCGATTACGCCACCACGGCAGTGATCATCGGACGATTGTTCTGGCTATTGCGCACCCAATTGATGGACGTCTGTCATTGATTAGCCGTATTGTTGCTGGTGCCCAGCGTCAGCTCCACGCTATGCGTGAGGAGGTACAGGCGAGTATCGGCGTCATTCAGCTCATTGTTGAAACGTACGAGCTTGGTCAACTCCAGCAGTTGCGTGGTTTGATCGAACCCTACTGGTTCAACGGACTGCTGATTACGAATACGTCACCGGAAGACGATGAATATGTAGAGGGCTTGACGCCAAGCGTGCCGATTGTGCTATTCCAGCGTGAGACTCGCCACAGCTCTGTGACAACTGACGGGGAGCATGTGGGACGATTGGCGACACAACACCTTGTGGACCTTGGTCATCGACGCATAGGGCTGATTTATCCAGATGCGGCATCGCAAGCACAGGAACAGCGCATACGGGGGTACCACAATGTTTTACAACAGGCGGGATTACCGTTGGGGCCTGAGGTGGTTGCGCTCGGTCGCAATTGGGCGGAAGGCGCTTATATGGCGATGCAGCGTGTTCTCAGTTCGATAGCGAGCGAGCGTCCCACCGCTGTTTTTACCACTAATGATCTTTTAGCGATTGGGGCGATGCGAGCGATTCGTGACTGGGGTTTGCGTATTCCGGAGCACATCGCTGTTGTAGGCTGTGATGACGCCGAGTTCGCAGCGTATCATGATCCACCTCTTACTACTGTTCACCTGCCGATTGAAGATATGGCTGCGCGCGCTACTCTCATGTTGCTTGATATGATCCGGCAACGAGCTCGGGTGCCGATGCAGGAGTCCTTCCCTGTCCATCTCGTAATTCGGCGTTCGAGTGGACCTCCCAATGGAGCTGAAGAGCCTACACTGTGAGCAGCCAGCATCATCGCTGCTACGCGAGGAAAGGATCACCATGGCCATTGATCTCCACTGTCATATTTTTCCGCCAGGGTATCTCCATCTAGCACAGCGCGAAGGGGAACGGATCGGAGCTCGCATTTACCAGCGTGATGATGGACAAATGTTCCTTCAAACACCTGGTGATTTCAACTATCCGCTGACAGAAGGTCTCTGGTCTGTGCCAGCGCTCATCGAGGCCCTTGACCGGCGCAAGATTACGGGAGCAGCGCTGTCGGCAGCACCGCCGACACTGTCTTACTGGGCGGAAGCTGGACTTGCAGCGGAGATAGCGGCTGCGAACAACGACAGCATTGCGGAAATGGTGCGCAGCCATCCGCAGCGGTTTGCCGGCCTTGCGACCGTGCCATTGCAAGATGTACCTCGTTCCATCCGCGAATTAGAGCGGACCATGGCGTTACCAGAGTTCCGTGGTGTGATGATTGCCTCGCATGTGGGCAATAAGAATTTGGATCATCCTGATTTTCTCGCTTTTTTTGAAGCGTGTGAAACACTTCAGGCTTGTGTATTTATTCATCCTTATGATGTGCTGGGGAGCGAACGCTTACAGGATTACTACCTCTGGAACCTCATTGGCATGGTGACGGAAACGGCCATTGCGATCGAGTCGCTCATTTTTGGTGGAGTATATGAGCGGCTGCCGAAACTCAAGACCTACTTTGCCCATGGTGGCGGCAGCTATCCATGGTTACGTGGACGTGCTGAATATGGCTTTCACCACCTCATCACTCCAACATTCAAGATTCAGCGTTCTCCGAGGGAATATCTGCACCGTATCTACGTCGATGCCATGGTCTATACGCCGAGTGCTCTGAGCTGGCTTGTACAAGAGCTGGGTAGTGATCACATTGCTGTCGGCAGCGACTATCCATTTGATATCGGTCCGGACGATCCTACGGCAATAGTCTATGAAGCCCCAACTCTTACAGAGGGTGATCGGAAGAATATTCTCTACCGTACGGCGCAGCATCTGCTCGGGCAGGAGTTTGGCCTTCCGGCAAACACTGTCACAGGGCATTCGGGGGGAGCGCTACTCAAGGATGGGTTTGACGGAAATCGCCAGGCAGCGGTCGATGAAGACAACAATTAGCGGACTTGGTGATCTAATAGGGGAATAGCTATGGGGGGTGCTTGAACGTATTCCAGGAACCTCTTGATGACTTCTTCCTCAGCGCGCTGGATTTCCATGGAGTTTTTGTCTTCGACAGGGATGAAGCCACCGGCCATCCGCCAGTGTCCCCCACCGTGACCGCTGCCTTCCGCAAGATGCTCAGCAAGTGCACCGGCGTCGGCGTTGGTATCGGTGTTGCGGAGAGAGAACAGTAAGCGAGAGCGGAAACGTCCGATTGTCAGAGACCAGCGAATGCCTTCCAAACGGACGATGAGGTCGGCTGTTTCTCCCGTGGTTTCAGGCATTTCGAGATCACCGAGGCGGGCAATGGCAGCATTTTCGTGGATTTCGACCTGTTCAAGGGCACGATACAATGCACGGAAATATTTGAGCGGTAGGCGGGGATTTTGAATGCGAGAGAGCATACGTTTATCGGCAGCGACAAAAAGTCGTAAGTACGCCAACGCATCGATACCGCTGGCCTGCCGGCCGAGGTCTTGGGTATCGGTTTTGATACCGTAGAAGAGTGCGGTAGCAAGGCCTTCATCGACGTGAACCTGGGCGTCTTCGAGGTACTCTGTCAGGATTGTACACGTTGCGCCGTATTCCGGGCGGATGTCTGTGAGGGTAGAGGGGGGAATGCCTCCAATGGGAGGATGATGATCGATGACAGCGGTTGGAACGAGGTGCGGTGGCAAGGCATGATTTCCACTCATTGGCTGACAGTCCAAGAGGGCAGTGGCATCGGCGGCTTCCCAAGCGAACTCCGAAGCTGGCGTCAACCGGATGTCGAGCTCGTTTACCAGTGCGCGATTTTCGGCCCGAGCGATGACACCTCCATATACTAGCAAAGGCTCGAGCTGTAATCGCTCTTTGAGCAGCTTTGCTAGTGCCAGAGCCGAGCCAATAGCGTCCGGATCAGGATGATCATGGAGAACAATAGCTGGGTTACGGCTTTCCGAGAATGCATTCAAGAGACGTTCAACATAACGGGTGTGAGCTAGTGATCTCATGGGAGGCTCAGGGGTCGGACTACCAGCACTAAGCAAGAGTAGCTCCGCCAATCGCTTGGCACCTTGGTCACGCTCAATCACTCCCCACCCCCGCGGCGTCCTTCATAGCTGGAGACAGTTTAACCATTGTTAGGTGGACAATTGCGGGCTTTTCACTTTCTCGCGGTCAGGCTAACTCGGAACTTTTCGACTGTCAGATGTTGCTCAGATACCATATTCGCTTTTTTCTGCGGTAACTCCTTAACTATGAGATTGACTAGGAGCGCTACCTTTCATCAGGTTGAAAAATGCCTCCGGCACCCTTATCAATAACGAGAACGAAGCGAGAAAGTGAAAAGCCCG
>JAMDCW010000061.1 GCA_023489405.1 Chloroflexota bacterium | reverse complement strand
CAGACCTTGCTGCACATACCACAGTGCATGAGGAGAAATCCAGCGTAGGACAGCGGCAATACGTTCGTGCGTTCGTTGCGTTACATTATCGATCCAGAAGGATTCGACGCTGCCAATCGCTGGAATTGGTTGAGTTCGTGGTGTAGCGGCTACCAAACATGCATTGGGACGGATGCGCTCAACGATTGCTGTGAGATCGCGGAAGGGCGCCGGAGACGCCAGAGCAGCGTTTGAAGCCGTAACAACCGCCTGGGTAGTTGGTGAGTCTTCGGTCGTCGCCGTAGTCACGTAAGCTCTCGATGTCATCAATGGCGCAGACGATGTGAGTCGGGCATCGCTCGTTGTTGCCGGTACACGCTCTCTGCTTGTTGACGGAGAGGTGACATACGCCGTTGGTTGATCCGGCGGTGATGCGCCTTGACAAGCCGTTACGAGAAGGATGACGAGCGTGATGATCCCGGTTAGACGCATCGAGGCAGCACTGCACGTACCAAACGGACGACATCCTGCACACGCGATCGTACAGCCTCAGTCACAGCGTGGTGCGTAACTGATCCCGCTTCAGGGCCAAATGCGCTATTCGAAATACAACTGACGGCTGCCACACGCAATCCCAACTGTCTAGCGACGATGACCTCATTGGCTGTGGACATTCCTACGGCTTCAGCCCCGATGGTGCGAAGAAAGTGGAGTTCGGCTGGCGTTTCATAAGAAGGACCACCTACCATGGCGTACACGCCCTCTGCTAAAGGAATGTGGAGCTCCGCTGCGGTACGGAGAAAAGTCGTTCTCAGGTCTGGATCGTAGGCGTTCCCCATTGGGACAAACCGCTCAAGGTCGGGAGCTAAGGGACCACGGAGAGGATTTGACCCGGTGAGAGCGAGAAAGTTGATGTGATCTCGTATCAGCATCAAAGAGCCCGCAGGGAATTGAGAACTTACTCCACCGGCCGCATTGGTCAGTAACATGTGGGTAATCCCGAGTTGCGCAAGAAGCCGGATGGGCTGTGTAGCCTGAACGGCACTCAGCCCTTCATAGGTGTGCAAGCGTCCTTCTGCGATGACGATTGGAATATCTTCAATTTCACCGAGGTGAAATACGCCTCTGTGTCCCTGGACGGAAGGCCGGGCCAATCCTGGCACCTGAGCGAAGGGTACCGACCGGATGATCTTTACTGCGTCGAGAAATGGGGCAAAACCACTTCCCAGAATAATGCCCCAAGTGGGCTTGACGTGTGGCTGCTGCAACACTGCTGCCGCGGCAGCAAGCTCCTCCGACACGCACTATGCCCCGCTTCCCGCTTCGCCTGTCTCGATCAGTCGTGGATGTACGTAGGCGCGCGTCGAGGACATATGAGCGTGACCAAGCAACCGCTGTACATTTGTCAGCTCCGCCCCTTCCTGAAGCTTTTGAGCAGCACAGGAATGGCGGAGCAAACGTGGCGACACGCTATCAAGACCGGCCTTGTGTGCATAGTGTTTGATGATAAGCCAGAACCCTTGCCGCGTGAGCCGTCCGCCACGAGCATTGACGAACAAAGCACATTCTTCCAGCGAGATCACGATGAATGGGCGGGAAACGTGAATGTACTCAGCGAGTATGTCTGCAATCGCCGGCTCGAGAGCGACCGTACGTCCCCGATTGGCGCTCCGCACGTGCACTGCGGTAGGGGTGACGTCCTCGACATCGAGAGCCACCACTTCGCTTGCCAAGAGCCCCGCAGAGCTGAGGAGAAGGAGCATCGCGAAATCCCGTTGTTGCTTCGCCCGTTCACCCCCTACAGCCTCCGGATCGACCTTTGCAGCGGCAACAAGATGCTCAAGCTGCTCTACAGTGATAATCTCTGGACCGCGCCGGACCGGCGTAGGGAGCTGGAGCATCTTGGCCGGGTCCCGCTGGATCCGTTGTTCCTGGTGGAGGAATCGATAGAGCGCACGAACGGATGCTATTTTCCGGGCGCGGGTCGAAGCTTTCGCGTAGCGATTGTCAAGATCCCGTTTGTAGTTCACGAGATCCAGTGGTGTAACGTCCCACGAATTGAAGCCCTGTTGATGGAGGTACGCCGCAAACTGTTCAACGTCATTGCGATAGGCGAGTACCGTATTGCGAGAAGTATGACGCTTCTTTGCCGTATCGCCTACGCGCAGATACTGGAGAAAGTCTTCAATGTCTTCCTGCACGGCGCGGTCCGTCTCAACTTTGATTACCACTCGTGAGCTTCGATGCACTGGCGGAGCCTAGTGCGTGTCTCCTAACGGCGGATTGTAGCAGCTTCAATGCAAGAGTCAAAGGTTACCTGCTGTGATGGTACCTTACTATATCCATATCGAGCGACCGCTAGTTTGCTGGACGCAGAAAATCGAAATCGCAGCCTTCATCCGCTTGCAGGACGTGCTGTTGGTAGAGGTATTCGTATCCGCGTTGAGCGCGCAGTAAAGGTCCGCTTTCATCTGCCATCATACGCCGCGCCAGCTCGCGGTCGTCAACCCAAGCGTCTAGCCGGCGATGTTCCCAGTCAAGAGCAACGATATCGCCGGTGCGAAGAGCGCCTAGCGGCCCTCCCACCTTCGCTTCTGGGCATACATGGAGCACGATGGTACCGAAAGCCGTGCCACTCATACGAGCGTCAGACACTCGCACCATATCGCGAAGCCCTTCTTTCAGAAGCCTGCGAGGTAGAGGAATGTTGCCTACCTCTGGCATACCCGGACCTCCCAGCGGGCCGTATCCTGCTAACACAAGCACATCGTCAGGCTGAATGGAACATTGAGGATGATCTACATACTCTAGGAGTTCTGTATAAGAGCGGAATACCACCGCTCGCCCGCGGTGCTGGAGCAGGGAGCGCGTAGCCGCTGCATGCTTGATGATGGCGCCACGCGGCGCTATGTTGCCGTAGAGTGCGGCAAGCCCCCCCTCCGGCGCCAATGGCTTCTCTAGGGTGGCGATAATCTTTCCTTCTTCCCGAAGCTGTACTGCGTTGAGTTCTTCTGCGAGTGATTGTCCGCTACAACGCGCTGCTTGAGACAGAAGGAGTGGTTGCATGCGCTTTAAAATCTGAGGGATGCCTCCAGCGTGGTAAAAATCGGACATCTGAAAGTGCCCGCTTGGCTTGAGGTCGAGAAGTAATGGTGTGGTTCGACTGAGACGATCGACGTCACTGGGCTGCAGGCGAATTCCGACTCGCCCGGCGATCGCCGTCAGGTGGATCACGGCATTGGTGGATCCCCCAATGGCGCTGAGGACACGAAGAGTGTTCTCAAAAGCTTCGGGAGTGAGGATCTGCCGAGGGGCGATTCTTCGATCTGCCAGCATGACTGCCTGCTGTCCAGTGCGTTCGGCAATTCGGTAACGCTCGGCCATAGGAGCTGGAACAGCCGCTGCACCTGGAATAGTCATCCCCAACGCCTCTGCAAGGCAAGCCATCGTACTGGCAGTCCCCATGACCATGCAGTGCCCAACAGAGGGGGCTAGGGCGTCACTGATGCTGTCGAGTGCTGAAGGTGAGAGGCGACCTGCTCGATATTCTGTCCATAGGCGCCGGCAATCGGTACAGGCGCCAAGCGTTTGTCCTTCATAGTAGCCGTCGAGCATTGGTCCCCCCGGCAGCAGGATGGCGGGCACGTCAGCACTGGCGGCAGCCATAAGCTGGGCGGGAATATTCTTATCACAACTCCCGAGTAAGACCACCGCATCGAGGGGTTGGGCGCGTAGCAGCTCCTCGGTCTCCATCGCAAGGAGGTTGCGATAGAACATAGCATTCGGTGAAAGAAACATTTCTCCAAGCGACATGGTAGGAAACTCCAGAGGAAGCCCTCCGGCTAGTAATACGCCTCGCTTGACTGCCTGAGCAAGCTCACGGAAATGCCCATGACAAGGGTTCAGTTCGCTCCATGTCTGAGCGATTCCAATAATCGGCCTATTGGTCGTCGCGGATGTGAGGCCAAGCGCCTTGGCAAAAGAGCGGCGCAGAAACAGACTGAATTCCCGGTCGCCGTATTCCGTGAGGTTTCGTGCGTAACCACGGTCAGAATCTTGCTCCGGCGCTCCAGATCGGCTCATGTGCGCTCTCCATTCTCGCTCTATTGCGGCGCCCGCTGTTGATGTGTCACCGTAAAATCGACTGCGCCTACAGTGAGTCCCAGCTCTTGCTCCACTACCTGCTTGATACGCTGTTTGCTTTGTTCGACGAGCGTTGGCATTGATGCACGAGGGTAGACTGCTATCGCTGCGTGAACATCGAGTTGTTTGGAGGTATGCGTGGCAGTGATCGCTATATGTGCCCGCGAGACTCCTTCAAGCTCGCCGAGTAAACATTCCAGATACGCTTCTGTGTCGGGCGCAGGAGTCCAGGCGTGAGTAGTCTCATCCGTAGGCAGCATCAAGCGATAGCTACGTGGTGGCCCCAAGAACTCTAGCGCGAGCAAGAAGAACCCAATGATGGAAGCGATGAGGCAGAATACCGCTGCCAGGAGCTTATCGCTCGTCGTCAGCGGCGAAAAACGAAACTCGAGACCATTGTAGGCGGTGATCAGGTATGGTCCGGGCAAGGTGAAAGCGAAGATGGTTACAGCAATAGATCCTCCAATGAGCAGCAGGGCGAGCACAACGGCGAGAATGGAATTCAAACGCTGCACTATCCATCCTCTTTCACATCTCGCTACCTGAGCCGTCCATTCCGTTCAGCCGCCTTATCTTGAAAAAGCTCGAACTAGCCGCGGATACGACCACGGTAAACTGGCGAGCGCCATAATGGCAAGGACAGAGATGAAGCCTCCGAGCTCCAATGAGGCAGGATGATACCATACGCGCACCTGATGTTCTCCTGCTGGAACTGCTACCGCCTGGAATGCAATGTCCGCGCGGTAGATGGGTACCCGCTGGCCGTCCACCGTGGCGTGCCATCCTGGGTACCAAGCTTGCCGGATGAGAAGGTAGCTTGATCCTGAACAAGAGGTGTGGATGGCTATGCTAGTTTCTTGCTGCCGCGTGGCAATGGATCCACCGTGACAGTCGGCTGGCGGAGGAGACGGTAAGAGGTGCGGATCACCGTTCAAGATGGTGACTGCGCGATGGAAGATCCTTCCTAAAAGACTATGAATGGGTGGGAAGTCCGGATAGCTGATGAAGAGAAGATGACGTAGTTGAGTAGGCTTGCTCTTCAGGTCGTGGACGATCGCGGTATCGCTCTGAGCTGTTTTCATCTCGCCATAGAGGCTAACGAGACTACTTCCACGAATGTGGTAAACCGCCACGTCTCCCTCAAAAATACGCTGTACACGTGCCCCTGGCACTGGTGGAATCTGCCAGTCAGCTCCGGTGAGCGCGTCAACGAGAGTAATAGCATTGATCGTGATTCCTTCTCGTTGCTTCACTTCTACACCAGTCACCCAGCTTCGCTCAGGCAGCGTTGTCATGATGAGCGTGCCATGCGCCGAAGGGTCATCTCGCAGCGGTACCCCGGTCTTTGTGACCGCGAAGGCAGAGGTTCCAGTCCCTGAAGTTGATGCATATGACAACTGTGTTCTATCTGCGAGATGGATGTCAATGTGGAGGTGACTTATCTTCCCACCGGAGACGACGAAAGCGACAGCAGTAGCTGGATGGCTGTGCTGAAGATGTATGATGAGCGAATTGCCGCTCGACACGCGAGAGTGGAACGTCATATCGGCGAAGTACGGACCGAAGTGGAAATCTTGGAGGCGGTCGTTCACGAGCGCGCCAATATCAAGAAGATGAAGCCAAGCCAGCGCCGGTGGGGAGCTGAGCTCTTCTCGAAGCAGAGAATCGGGATTACGGCAGATGGGGCAGGACGGCAGGAAAGCCGACTTGAGGATGACATAGTTGCGCAACGGCAAGATCCCACCGTCATAACCATCCGCACTAGGGATACCATAGGCTAAAGGGAGGTTTGGCGCCAGAATTTGTTGCAGTTTGAGCCAAACACTCGTTTGGATGGCATTCGCGGCTCCGACGGTGCGGGTGCCGATTTGCTCACGTGCGCGCTCATCACCTGGCTGAAAGTTGGTGCGCGCTATGGAGAGAACTCGTCCATACGCAGGATGGCCGCGCAACAGACTCACTGTCTGCTGTTCGTCGCTGTATACCTGAGGAGCTACAGGTTGGTTAGGAGGAAGCCAGCTAGCTGCCACTACCAGCTCACCGGCAAGGCTTATGAACAGTGCGGCAAGACCAACGGTGTGAAGCCTTTTGGTGAGCGTGAGGAGCATAGCGCTCACGAGGACTATCGCTGCCGGCGCCTGTGAGAGTACTATACTTTTAGCCGGATGGGCGATCACAACCTCATAGCCAGCGAATGCAGCCGCTAAACCCACGATCGCTGCCATAACGCCTGTCGCAAGAGATAATCGTGGTGACCGTCGAATGAGCCAGTCACTCCCCAGCCCTACCAAAAGTGCAAGACCAAACGTCGAAATGTAGAGAGCTCGCGCAGGGACACGAAAAGATGCGAAACCAGGCGCGAAATGAAATGCTAGACGCCATATGGGCGAGTGAAGGCCGGCGGCGAGGCTGATACCAATGATAACCAGGATGAAGAGAAAGCGCGTTCCGGGGCGGCGCCAAGCCGTTATGAGTCCAATGATGGCGAGTGTAAGTCCGATGAGTCCTACATAACCATTATATTCTGTACTGGCTGGCTGATGGGAATATCCTGGGAGGATCTCAATAGCGAGCTGACCTAAAGGAAGGGAAAAGGAGCTTGCTTCGTAGATTGGCAATCCACCTGACCGGATAGACTGCTGAGCGAGCTCATACGTCGGTGCGAGTTGAATGCCTGTGAGCAAGATGCCGATAGACGCAGCTAGTAAGGCGCTGCTAGCAGTGAGGAATGCGTTGCGCGGTTTGGAGAGCTGCTGTACAAAGCGCCAGAGTATCCAGCCTGCAGCAACGCAGAGGAGATAGTAGGTTTCTTGCGTATGACCTGCTAGAAATTGTACTGCTACGATAACGGCAGCTATTGCCGTAGCTTGCCAGCTACGGCGTTGCCAGCTCTGGTCGAGAGCCAAGAGGAGCCACGGTAGCCATGAAGCGGCGGAAATCTGGTTGAGATGCCCAGCCTGAGCCGAGAAGAAGCCCCCTAGACCAAAAGCCACTCCGGCGCCAAGCGCAGCAAACCAAGAGACATTCCAGGTACGCCGCGCCAGAAGCGCCAATCCCCAAGCTGCCCACCAGACGTGCGCAATGATCAATATCGAGAACGCTCGAGGCGTCGATACGAACAGGAACAGCACGTTGGGTGGATAGAGTACCGCAGATTGAATGTTAGCGAAAAGAGGAGCGCCGAGGAAAAGGTCCCTATCCCAAAGTGGAAAGCGACCGGATAGAAGGCTGCGGGCAACCGCTGCGTGATAAGGGAAAAAGTACGTCTGCGTATCATATCCTCCTGGAACTCCTTGACCGAAAGCGAAGCGCTGATATGTTGCTAGGGTAGCGACGAGCAGCGCTGCCGCTACCCAAAGAGCAGCCGCGCACTCCTGGCAACGGTCAAGTGTGTGCAGCCGCTCTTCCGTGACCATTGAGTCATTCCCTACCTTTCTTCTCGCCGTACGCTGATCATAACTGCCATATCGAACGGGAGAAGAAATCAGAACGCAGCGTGTCTTGCTGGTACAATACGCCTTTGCTACTACAGGAACGACGTTTCCAAGTGCGTTGAATCGACAGAGCAAGGAGCCCCTGAGAAGCCTGACGCCGTTGAGTTGAGTGTATTAACTGTTGTGAGCGCTGGGAGTTGAAAAAGGCGATGCCAAAGCAAAAAACCCATAAGGGCGCTGCAAAGCGCTTCGATGTCACCGGATCCGGCAAAATTCGTTTCCGGAAGTCCTGGCAGAACCACCGTCGCCGCAAAAGCGATCAAAACCTACGTCTGCTGGGGAGGATGCAGGTCGTTCCTTCCTCAGAGCTCAGCCATTTGCGTCAGGCCTTGAGTTACTGTAAATAGCGGTACTCTATCCACCCAACGTGCTGTT
>JAMDCW010000009.1 GCA_023489405.1 Chloroflexota bacterium | reverse complement strand
AAAACACGCTCGTCACTGCGATGACGAAAGAGCAAGCACAAGTAGCTAGCTACGCTTTCTCCACTAGAGAACGGAACATCGGCGTCGTACAAGTGCCGGATGAACGTCTCGATCGTCTCGCAGAGATGTTTCATCCACGGAAGGTGACGCCTACCGATGTGGAGTTCATAGATGTCCCCGGACTCGTACGGGGGGCAAGCACTGGAGAAGGTTTAGGGAACCAGTTTCTGGGCTACCTACGTGATGCGGATGCTCTGGCAATGGTGGTACGCTGCTTTACGGCAACGCATGTAGAGCACATCGACGGCTCCATCGACCCGCAGCGAGATATCGACACGCTCAATCTAGAGCTCATCGTCGCCGATCTACAGGTGGTGGAGCGCCGGCTCGAGCGAACGCGGCGAGCAGCGAAGTCCAGAGATCCGAAGATTGAACGAGAGCTTCAAGATCTGGAGAACATACAGGCTCATCTCAATGAAGGAATTCCTGTCCGCCGTATCGCAGGGGATGAGCTTCCACCAGTCCTCCGGGAACTCAACTTATTGACGGTGAAACCGCTGCTCTATGTCGCGAATGTCGATGAGCAGTACCTGGCTCGTTATGGCCCGCAGTTCGATCCTCGTGATCCGATGGTGTGGGCTGCAAGAGAGGCGGCAGAGGCGGAAAGAGCGCTCGCAGTTGTTGTCAGCGCTGATCTCGACGCCCAATTGATTCAGTTAGAGCCTACCGATGCGCAGGAGTATCTGGCGAGCCTTGGCCTCACTGTTCCTACGGTTGGCAGCGTCATTCGAGCTGGGTACCAGCTACTGAATCTGCTCACATTTCTTACGGCGGGAGAGCCGGAAGTGCGAGCATGGACTGTTCGGAAAGGGGCAACTGCGCCGGAAGCAGCGGGAAAGATTCATTCCGATATTCAGCGAGGTTTCATTCGGGCTGAAGTGGTGGCATACACCGATCTGATCGCTGCGGGTTCTATGGTAGAGGCACAAAAGCGTGGCCTAGTCCGTCTGGAAGGGCGTGACTACATTATGCAAGATGGTGATGTTGTGCACTTTCGTTTCAATGCCTAACTGCGTCGATTGAGAGAGAATCACTGTGCTCAGATCGCTGACGTAACAGCTCCTGGGTGCGCGAAAAGAGCTCAGCAAGGTCAGCAGCGGCGCTTTCGTGAGAAGGCAGTGTCACCATGACGACGTGACGTCGAGCATCCCGCATGGCCTGCCATGTGCCACGAGCTTGGGCTAGGAGGAAACGATCGCTATATGTCCCAGCCAGTGGCTGTTCATGAGTCAGCGTTATGATACGTATGCTGAGCAGTTCGGGAGGACCATCAGTCTCGCTCTGCTCCGTAGAGTGATAATCGCTCGGCCCACTACGGAGCTTTGTGGGAATACCGAGGAAAGCAAAGCCAACCTTGCATTGTACATCTTCTAAGACAGCCCGGACTGCTGGCGTCACCTCGCCGTTATAGGTGAGATCGAGATAGCGAATATTCATTGCTCGTGCGCGGCTAATCACTAGGGCAAGCCTGGCAACAGCTTGAGACACATCTTTCCCGGGTGACTCCCGTATCCGTTCATCTTCGACCACAGTCCACACTCCTGAATCTCGCAGCGCCTCGATATTCACCACTGGCTGCAGATCTTCACCTGGGCCAAGGTCGAAGGGAACAGGTCTGGCATCATCACGGAGCGCACGCGCGTAAGCCTTATAGGCCTCTACAGCCGGCTGTCCGGCTACAACGATGTCACGAAGATAGCCAAATGCCCACACGGCAAGCTTCCAGTTGGCGAACATCGCTGTCAGCGCAGCAAGTCCTCGAGGAGTTGCCGGTGCCGTCTCAACAGGAAAGGAAAGCTGTAAGACGGGAATGGCATGCTCTTCTATAAGGCGGCGTACCGAGGCTTCCAGCGCCGACTTTCCGTCAGGAGCGAAGTCGAGCACGACGAAATCGTCACGACCGGCCAAAGCGTGGATATCTTGATCGTAAAAGATCAGCCAGCCTTTTCCTTCTTTCCCTAGACTTTCCTCAACCAGTTGTTCTACCCACGGCGCTAATCCGCGCCACGCTGGGGGAAGGCAGAGCACGATCTTATTCCGCCGTCTCTGCATTGTTTCGTGTGCCATATAGGCTCCGAGGCGTAAGAATGGGTGGGACTGATTGATAGATGCCCGTTCGGCTGCCGAAAGCGTGTGGCTCACGCGATATTGCGTCTGACACGCCTGAAGGAGTGTTTGCAAGCCGGCTGCTACGTCTTCAGCGGCGGCGCCGCTAGCAGCAAGGTACAAGGCGATGGGGTGGAGAAAAACCCGGGTTGCTGGAGCACTCATCCGTCCGGCGGTATGATTTTGACCATCTACCTGGATGGAAAGTCTTCGAGCCTGGCGATGGGCAGCAAACTCATCGAGATAGGAACCGGGTAAGGTCATTACTTCGATATGATCAGATGGCTGCGGAAGGTCGACCTCGTGCAATAAGCCGTCGAACCAGGTGAGATGGGTGATCGGTTCCTCGCTCGTCATCCCCATACTGACACCGATCATGACAGTAACACCTAGTAACCGGCGAAGTTCGTCGGGGTGGATTGTCCGTTCATCTAGCCCTTCTATCCCTTCGCAACGAGCGATTTCCCTCAGGATGCGATTCAGCGAAGCCGGATCAGTGGAGTCGAGGGGATGGATCGAAAAAGTTGCATCACTAACGAAGCCCATGCGCTCGAGCGTGTATATGGTCTGGATAGATCCTCCCATTCCGGACCAAATTACACGCCGGATACCTCGGGTGCGAATACCGATCGCTTCACCAGCGAGCATCCGAAGCCATTCCGGATGTGTTAATAGCTGTTCTACGCCGTCGACCCAATCGAGTTTGACATCATCTCCCTCAAGGGCGAGCACACGAGCGTGTCCTTCTCGGCGGAGAAGCTGACCGAGGAAATCTTCGCTACTCAATCGCTCCATCAACGCGTCGATTACTGGAGATTCCGCACCGGAAAGAGTGACAGACATAACGCTCTCCTCAATTTGCTGCAGACCGGTTACAACGGTCTTTTCATCGCCGTCAGTTTCAGCATGCCGTGAAGCCTCTGGCGTACCTCCGCTGGCAGAATGCGGTAGCCGAGAATGACGAGAATTATCGCAAACATTTTACGTAACACGTATTCGGGGAGAGCATTGGAGAGCGTGGCGCCGATGAAGCTACCAGCGAGCGCACCGCAGGCTAGGAAAATGGCAAAACGCCAGGCAACGTTTCCTTTTCTTGCGCTACTTAGGGCGCCGGACAGCGACGTGGGAACGATGACAGACAGGGAGATTTCTTGAGCGACGTGTTGATCGAGGCCAAGGGCTAGAACCATGAGCGGCACCATCACAATGCCACCCCCGATGCCAAGCAGGCCGCTAAGAGTTCCAGCAACAGCACCAATCAAGAAAGCGCCAAGATCCCCCTCGATACCGATCATTGAAGCCATAGCCTTTCTCCTGTTTATTTGGAGCAGTTCAACTGAAGAATAATCGCACAGCGGTAAGCAAAATAAGGATAAAAAAGAGTGTCTTGAGCAAGGTCGCCGGCACCCTTGCAGCCAGGGAAGCGCTCATGTAGGCAAAAATAACTGCTCCGATCATCATCGGCAAAGCGATATTCCAGCGAAGTGGTTGATGAAGGCTGTAGGTGATGAGGCCCAAGAGCGCTGTTGGGATGATAATCGTGAGCGATGTTCCTTGAGCCTCCTGCTGGCGCAAGACAAAAACCGTCGCCAAGACCGGCACGAATACGACACCACCGCCGACACCGAAGAAGCCGGAAAGCATTCCACCGAATCCGCCAAGGAGAAGCAATCCCCGAACTGAAGGTGTCTTACGGGATGCCGGTCCAACAACGCTCACGATATCTGCATTCTCTTATAGAAAATATAGCGTATCACATTACTCATTCTGACACCCTCCATCACGAGTAGCACTACGCTCTTCGTCAAGCGTCAAATGCCATTCCTCTGCCGTCCCGGTAGCATTCAGTAGGCGGTGGGCGAAACGGCAATAGTTTTCACGGTGGTGAAGAATTCTAGAGCCGCTCTTCCCTGTTCGCGTGAATGGGAACTCGACGCCTTCATACCGCCAAAAGGTGCCTGCGGCTCAACCCCCGCGGTTTCTCCATTGATCCGTACCATTCCGGCTTCAATACCGGTTGCGAATGCCAGTGCGCGATCAATATCACGGGTGAAGATCGAAGCACTGAGGCCGAAACGAATACCATTAGCAACTTCTAGAGCTTCCTCAAGAGTCCGAACGCTGATAATACCTAGGAGCGGACCGAAAATCTCTTCTTGAGCGATCCGCATGTGCGGGGTAACGCGATCGAATACGGTAGGGGCTACGAAATATCCGTGGGCGAGGTCCCCTTCTTCAAGGCGCTTACCTCCACATAAGAGGCGCGCTCCTTCTCGCTGGCCGAGAGCAATGTAGTCTAAATCGGTAGTCAGTTGCGCTTGGGAGACGGCTGGTCCCATATAAACGGACTCATCGAGCCCGGGGCCGACGCTAAGGGATCGGCAACGTGCAACTACTCTGTCGGTGAACTCCTCGAGTATAGGTTCGAGGACGATCGCCCTACTCGTAGCCGTACATTTCTGCCCTGTGGAGCGCATAGCACCGGAGGTCGTCAGCTCGACAGCTTGTCCCAGGTCCGCGTCGTCGCACACGACAACAGGGTTCTTGCCCCCCATCTCAAGCTGATATTTCGTTCCGTGCTGTACGGCTCGACTTGCTAAGTCCCGCCCGACCTCATTGGAACCGGTAAAGCTTATAGCGTGGATATGCGGATCTTCGATGAGGGCACGGCCAACGCGACTTCCCGAGCCACTTACGAGGTTGACAACTCCGGACGGGATACCAGCGTCCACGAGACACTCGATGATCTTCACCGCGGTACCAGTGGTGAGGCTTGCGGGCTTGAGGACGACGGTATTCCCGTAAATGAGAGCAGGGGCCATTTTCCATAAAGGGATGGCGATCGGGAAGTTCCAAGGGGTAATGAGCGCCACAGGTCCCAGCGGTACGCGGGTTGTATACATCAATGTGCGGGGGTCGCTGGAAGGAATCGTCAGACCGAGCTCTCGCAGTCCTTCCTGAGCATAGTAACGGAGGATGGTCACACCTCGCCGAGTTTCCCCGCGAGCTTCTCCGATCGTCTTACCCATTTCGCGGGTCATCGTCACAGCCACGTCCTCGAGCCTGGACTCGAGGATATCCGCTGCCTTACGAAGATATTCACCGCGCGCAGGACCACCCACACGTGCCCAGGCAGGGAAGGCTTGGGCGGCAGCATCGGCGGCGGCAGCAGCATCGTCAGGAGTAGAATCTTGATAGTGAGAGACGATTTCCCGTGTATCCGCCGGATTCTCACGTGTGAGCACTTTGCCTGAATTACTCGAACGCCATACACCACCAACGAGATTTCTACACTCAAAGAGTGGAGAAGAATGTGCTGCCGTTGCCATAATAAGTGCGCCAGAGGACACCCACTTTCAAGCGGGTGGTGAATGGCGCTTCCTCCTTCCTGATATACTTGGACCAAGGTCAAAGGCACTCCGGATCGCCGGAGCAACAGTTTCGTACCTTTCTGCCAGTGTCATTGTAGAGTGTCGCTCTCCCGTAATCCAATGATAGGCAACGTACCGAAGGAGGGGATGTCTTAGACAAATGAACGTGGAGCCGCAGTTTGCGGCTCCACGCGGTGTGCAAGCGCTATAGGAACTAAGCAACAGCAGCTTCTACGTGTTTGACTCGAAAATTCACCGACTGATTCTCAACAATGGCTTCGACTGTCGCCCCATCGGGAATCAAACCCTGGAGTATCTCAAGAGCAAGCGGTTGAACGAGCTCGCGCTGGATGACCCGTTTGAGAGGGCGTGCCCCATAGACGGGATCGAACCCCTCTTGGGCGAGTAGCTGACGAGCTTCTTCAGTAAGCTCTAGATTGATATTCCGTTCACCCAGGCGATTTCTCAGAGCCATAAGCTGTATATCGATGATTTGAGTAATTTGCTGAATGCCAAGCGAATGGAAGATGATGATGTCATCGATACGATTCAGCAGCTCAGGACGAAAATGGGATCGTACTGCTTCATAGACGCGTTGCTGAATTGTCTGCCAATCGAGGTTCTCTTCGCTAATCCATTGACTCCCTAGGTTACTAGTCATAATGACAATGGTGTTACGGAAATCCACCGTCCGTCCCTGACCATCGGTCAACCGTCCATCATCCAGTAACTGGAGTAGCACATTGAGCACTTCAAGATGGGCCTTTTCGACCTCATCGAGGAGAACGACTGAGTAAGGGCGCCGGCGTACGGCCTCGGTGAGCTGACCCGCATCTTCATAGCCGACGTAGCCTGGAGGAGCACCGATGAGGCGGGATACCGTATGTTTCTCTTGGTACTCAGACATATCGATCCGTACTATTGCGCTCTCACTGTCGAACAAGAATTCCGCGAGCGCTCGTGCAGTTTCTGTTTTACCGACTCCGGTAGGTCCGAGGAAGAGGAAAGAGCCCAACGGCTTATTCGGATCCTGTAATCCAGCACGCGCAGCACGGACCGCATTCGCCACGGTGCGAAGGACATCTTCCTGTCCGACGACCCGTTTGCCTAAGGCCTCCTCCATATGGACGAGTTTTTCCATCTCTCCCTGCATCAGGCGGGATACTGGGATTCCTGTCCATTTACTGACGACGGCTGCGATATCTTCCTCCGTTACCTCTTCGCGTACGAGCCGGGAACCTAAGGCCTGCTGTTCAATTTCGGCTGTCTTCATATCTTGTTCAACCTCGCGTAAGACGCCGAAGCGTAACCGCGCGGCACGCTCCGAGTCCCCTCGACTCATGGCTTGTTCCATCTCATTGCGTGTTGCTTCCAGCCGCTGCTTGAGCTGGCTCACACGGTTGAGCAGTTGGAGCTCGTGCTGCCAGCGCGCTTCGAGGGAGCGAGCCTGTTCGCGAAGGTTCGCTAACTCCTCTTCTAAACGCCCGAGACGGTGCTGGCTTGCCTGGTCGGTTTCACGGCGTAGTCCTTCTCGCTCAATCTCTAGCTGCATGACACGGCGAAGCACTTCATCAAGCTCAGCAGGCCTGCTGGTCGCTTCCACGCGTAACCGTGAGGCGGCTTCATCCACCAGGTCAATCGCCTTGTCAGGGAGGTACCGATCGCTAATGTAACGGCGACTCAATACAGCGGCGGCTACTAGCGCGGCGTCCCGGATTCTCACCTGGTGATGCTGCTCATAGCGTTCCCGGAGACCCCGGAGAATGGAGATCGTGTCTTCGACAGAGGGCTCACCGACATAGATCGGCTGGAAACGCCGTTCCAGCGCTGCGTCTTTCTCGATGTACTTACGGTACTCATCGAGTGTTGTCGCCCCAATGGCGTGAAGTTCTCCGCGGGCGAGCATGGGCTTGAGCATATTGCTTGCATCCATGCTTCCTTCGACAGCACCTGCACCAACGACGGTATGCAGCTCATCGACGAAGAGAATGACCTCGCCCTTGCTCTCAGTGACCTCTTTAAGGACGGCTTTGAGGCGCTCTTCAAATTCACCTCGATACTTTGCACCGGCGACAAGCGAGCCAAGATCAAGGGCAACAACGCGATGATTTTTGAGTCCTTCCGGTACATCGCCACGTGCGATGCGCTGCGCTAGCCCTTCGACGATCGCCGTCTTCCCAACCCCAGGCTCACCAATGAGCACCGGGTTATTTTTCGTTCTCCGGGAAAGGACCTGAATGACGCGTCGCACTTCTTCGTCACGGCCAATAACTGGATCAAGCTTTCCTTGCTGTGCCAGAGCAGTCAAGTCGCGCCCATAGCGCAGGAGCGCTTGATACGTACTTTCGGGATTCTGCGACTGCACGCGCTGGCTACCGCGAATTTGCTGGAGAGCGGGGAGCAAGCGTTCATAACTGATACCGAGCCGGCGCAGAAGCGCGCCTACTCTGGTGCGGGATTCATCTCGAGCCA
>JAMDCW010000064.1 GCA_023489405.1 Chloroflexota bacterium | reverse complement strand
TGCGCTACATGTATGCCTACAGCCTCTATCTATTCTTCGACTTTGCCGGTTATAGCGCCTTCGCTATTGGCACGGCGCGGATGTTCGGCAGTAAAACGTTGAGCACGGTCAATAGGACCGGCGCTGATGGTAGGGAGGAATGTGAGAAAGGTCAGCATCGTGAAGGGATTGGGCACTCCTTTGACGGCACCATCGCGCACGGCGATGATGACATCGATCAGCCGGAAGGCCATGTAGGAAACGCCGAGAAAACCCACAAGGTCAAAAAGCCCGACATTGCCCGTCGCCGTCGAGCCAGCAGCAGGCAAACTGAATTGAACACCGAGACCGAGCACGCCATGACGCGCTAGCAGCGGGTAGATCTTGACGATGAAAAGAGGTAGCAATGCAAGACCGATAGCCAGAAAGAAGAACGGGGAAGCCTTTGACCGCTGGCGGAGCAAAGCGAAGAGCTCGATGAGCAAGACGCCGCCGATGGCATAGCCCGCGAGAAAGAGCAGTTGCCGGCGGCCATCGAGCTGCTGTGCTGCGGTACCGAGCGGATCCACGTACTGGAAGATGAGCATCAGGCCACCGGCAACGAGGATGACAGGCATACGGTTGAGACGCAACAACCCCAAGAGCACGATCGCAAGCAGCGGATAGAGGAGGAAGCCGAAGTAGGTGAAGGAGTCATACGGCGTCACGTTCGTAGCGTCCCTACCAGCGCTCGCCGATCGAGCTTGCCATTAGGAGTGAGCGGTGGCGTATCGATGCGTTGGACGATACGCGGTAAGGCGTAAGAAGGGAGCACCGCGCTCAACCGCTGACGCACCCAAGCCGTCAGCGCGATCCCTTCGGCGGCAGCCAGCTCGCTACTCGCTGGGGGATCGATGAGGAGGAACGCCGCAAGGTAATCCGGTTGACCTTCGCGTAGCACCGGTATGACGGCAGCATCGCTCACGCCGGGTAAGTGGCGCAAGTGCGCTTCAATTTCTTCGAGCTCCAGGCGGTAGCCGTGGAGCTTCAACTGACGATCGATCCGGCCATGCCAGTACAGCAGGCCGGACGGCGGATCGATCCGCCCGAGGTCACCGGTGCGGTAGGCGAGGCGATTCTCAGACAGACGGACGAAACCGCTGGCCTCGCCGCCAGGATCCATACCGAGATATCCCAAAGCGACCTGGGGACCGCTGATGACGATCTCGCCGATAGCCCCAGCAGGCAAAGAACAGAGCGGTCCTCCGGGCTGGCAGATCCGCAGCTCCATACCATGGGCAGGCCAGCCAACTGGCAGTGGCTCTTCTCCTCCTGCCATCTCTTCCGTCACACGCACGGCAGTGACGGCCACAGTGGTCTCCGTCGGTCCATACGTGTTCCACACTTCCGCTTCAGGGAAACGCTCCAGGAGAGCACAGGCTACCACGGAAGATAGCGTCTCACCGCAGAAGAGAAACGAACGCAAATTGGGCAGCAATTCCTGGGCGAAGCTCCGTTCGGCTAGGCAGAAGCGGGCAAATGAGGGAGTGGAGACCCATACGGTGAGTGGCGCTCCCTGCAAACGCGCGAACAGTACTCGCGGTGAGGCAATTTCATCGCGCGTAATGCAGAAGAGCGTGCTGCCGGTTAGGAGAGCACCGTAGAGATCCATGACAGAGAGATCGAAGTTGAATGGCGCCTGGTTGAGAAACACCTCGTGGCCAGGCCAGAGTGGACGGAGCGCTAGTAACCAGCGTGTGAAGTGCCAGAGCGCACGATACGGAATGGCAACTCCTTTGGGAACCCCTGTCGTCCCCGATGTGAACAGGATGTACGCTGGAGCTTCAGGAGCATAGTCCACCGTGACAGGGCAATGTCCTGGCACCGGCATCAAGTCCGCAGCAAGCGGATCAAGCACGATAACAGGAATACGGTGGTGACGGAGCTCAGCGAGGAAGGCAGACGGTAACGGTGATGTCGCCACGACCGCTCCAGGTTGGGCAAGGTTGAGGATAGACGTCATCCGCGCTGCCGGTATGACCGGATCGACAGGTATATAGGGGCGCTGAAGGAGGAGCGCACTCACGATACCAACGATGAGCGCCGGCTCTTTATGACCATAGAGCAGGACTGGACCTGAGGAAGCTTCAAGCTGCTGGGCAAGCGCTTCACTCCGCGCCACGAGCTCCCCATAGGAGAGCGAGCCGGACGGTGTATCGACCGCGATACGGTCAGCAGGAGCACGCCGCACCGCCGCAGCAAATGGATTTACTGCCATAGGCTATCCCTTTCCAGCCTAGAAACCCTGATAGATAAAGGGAGGCGGCTTGTAGACGCTATTTCCGTAAAGCATGATGAGCGCAGCAATGAGCAAGAGATAGTAGACTGTCAAAAGTGCCAATCGCACCACAGCCATCGCCCAGAGACGCCGGCAGAGATAGAGAAAGGGCTGCAAGGAAAAGGGCCAGGGCCACTCGCGCTGCCCAGGCTGCCGGTTCACCGTATTCATGGTTATGTCCGCGCTGCGAGACGGCGCACGATGTCGGCAATGAACAAACGCGGCGTCGCCCAAGCAGCCCGGTCGACATCGGTAGGCGAGATCTCCAGGCCGAATGCCGCTTCAAGCTCGAGCATGAGATTCACCGTGGTGAACGAATCGAGCAGGCCAAGATCATACAGCGGGAGATCCAACTGCTTGCGCACGTCACCACTCCCGGTTGCGGCAGCGAGCGCCTCTACAATGCGCCGTACGACATCGGTTTCCAGATTGACCGTCATGACCCTTCATCCTTTCTCCGTCAAGCTACCGCCGGCCGAGAGCAAAACAGTACAGCGGGGAGGGCGGAGGCAATCCTTCTTTGGGAGCAGCTTGCTCCAGTTGCCGCCCGGCAGCTTGAATAGCGGCTTGAGAAGCGCCGTGCCAGAAGAGGTCAGCGGCACGATCAGCAAATATCCACCCGCGTGCCGTGAAGTGGGCGCCGGTATCGTGAAGGAAATAGCGATCTTCATCATGGCTGCGGAAATCGAGGGCAATGACGTGAGGTCGAGCCGTGACCTGTTCGAACTTCTGATAGTAGTGCTCGCGAGCAGGGAGAGAGAGGAACGTTTCATCGTCATACAGCCCGGGCATCGGGATACTCCAGACGAGCGTTTGCGCGTGAAGCTCACCAAGCGCCTGCAGCTCGAGCGAGAGCGCCGTCCATTCGGCAGAGTGCTCCATCGAATTCTGCCAGCCGTAAGGGTAGGGATAGACGTGTCCCTCCCGATTCGTTTTGCCTTCACAGTAGAGGCGCAACGCCTGCTGATACGCCCGGTTATGCTGCAGTTGACGCACGACCGGGGTGGCAAAGCCGAACGGCGTGAGGCCACTCTCCCGCTGCGTGATCCGCGTACCAGAGCGGACGAGTGCTGGCCAGTTGAGGGCATGCCGGCGGACCGGCAAAGCATCCTCTGCCAGCGCTGGATGGGCCTTCATGAACTGGAGTGACTGATAGACATCCTGCATCTGCTTGATGAACGCATCAAGCTGTCCGAGAGGCTTGAGCACCCAGTAGGCCGCGAGGTGTAGAGGAGTGCCGGCGGCGAGATTCTCTACACCTGCGCGCAAGAGCGGCCGCGCAATGAGCGTGCCTGGATACTTGGCCATGAGGCGGGCGCCGCCTTCGAGCACCGATGGAGAGAGCGGTGCATCGTAAATAAACATCTCAGCGATCTCCGGAGAAAAATTTCCGGAATAGGCCTGAGGGTTGATCCCTTGACGGCCGAAGAACCAGGGCGCCGAGTCCGAGATGATGACCTTTTTACCGTGCAGCTCACCACCTAAAGCGCCGAACGTTTCGAGGAACATGAGATCACCGGTACCAGCTCGACCCACCGCGAAGATATCGAAGCCTGTGGGCATCGTACGGAAGAGCTGGGAACCACGATAGGGATCACCGCAGCAGTAGAGCTCACTGCTGCCGTAAGTAGGCAGCCACGAGCCTGCGGCGTAGGCTGCTCGCTGGAATGTGAGACTTTCCCATTTGATCGGCTGTGGCTGGAGGCTCAGCGTCTGGAGAAAGCCCTTGGCTTGATGAACAGCATAGGATTCGGCGCTGAGACAGAGCGTAACCGTAATGAGGAGAGCGAGAGCAGCGGCAACGATGCCGGCAGGGAACGATGCCGCCGGCTCAGATGAGCTATCCATACCTCACTCAACTCCACCTGGTACATCCCACAGACAGGGCGCCACGATTTCCTTCAGTATCGTTTGAAAACGTCGAGAGTGGGTTGCAAGCTGGGTTAAGAATGACGGTTGAGTGTATGAGCACGGCTAGGGCGCACGAGAAACGCGATAGGAGACTTATCGCTCGTCGTGGCTAGACTGCTGAAGACGTGGTATGTGTCACCAGAGCACGGAGGGGGAGTGCTCACGCGCCTTGCAACGCGTAGAGCACCACTATGGCAGGAGGATAGATGGTCAAGCACGAAGCACAGTCGAGAACCGTGACGGCGGGTGATGTGCCACCGGGACGTTTCCCCGCAGAGGCGCGACGAGCACTATATGCGGCAATTACCGGCCGGCGCGATATTCGCACCTTCGCCGCAGATCCAATTCCGGATGATGCTCTTGCCCGTATCCTGGCTGCTGCTCATCACGCACCCTCCGTCGGCTTCATGCAGCCGTGGAGCTTCCTCCTCATTCGCGACAGAGAAACGCGACTCAGGGTGAAAGAGCTGTTTGATCGCGAACGCCAAGCGGCAGCTTGCTTCTTCGATGAGCCGCGCCGTTCTCAGTACTTGAGCTTCAAGCTCGAGGGCATCTTAGACGCACCCATCAACCTCTGTGTGACCTGTGATCCACTGGCCGCCGGGCCAGCCGTCATTGGCAGAAACAGCATCCCCGAAACCGATGTCTACTCGACTTGCTGCGCCATCGAAAACCTCTGGCTGGCTGCCCGAGTAGAAGGAATCGGCACCGGCTGGGTGTCGATCCTGAAGCTTCCCCAACTGCGCGCCATCCTCAACATCCCCCCGCACGTGATTCCCGTCGCTTACCTCTGCCTAGGCTACCCAGCGGCCGGCTTTCCAGAGCACCCACTCTTGCAGACGAGTGGCTGGCGCAATCGCACCCCGCTCAGAGAGTTAGTCCACTACGAGCAGTGGGGCATGAAAGAGCGTGGGGAGTGGAAGCAGCTTGCCCCACTTCTCGAAGAAGACCCCTTGGATGTGCCCATCTAACCTTTGAGGCCAGTAACAGCCAGACACTGGACAAAGTAGCGCTGTGGAGTGAAGAAGATCACCGCACTGGCGAGCGCTGGCGGCGTCAGCGGCAGAATAACAGACCAGACCCCATGGCGGTGCGCCGCCGCCCGCGCGGATGGGAAGCCCCTCCCCAGCAAGCTGGGGAGGGGTTGGGGGTGGGGCATTTTCAGACCAGAAAACCCATACCCTGCCTCTGCCGTCTTATGATGATGGTGTCCGGAATAGGGGTATAGTCCAGCACTTGACACGCCGCAAGTGAGCGTACACTATTCACGCGGCGAGAAAAACATATGATACGAAGAGTGGGCAGGCAACAACAGCACGTCCATTCCCGTAGTACAGAATGTAATGGAGTAGCGATATCCTTTAAGTTAAGAATCCTACTGATGGAGAAACACGCGTGTAGAGATAGAGGGAAGCGACGCCGCTATTTCTCCCTTACCCAACCAAACCATCTAGCCGTCGTAAGAACGGCGTAGAACCCCAACGTCGATCGATCTTTTCCTTGGTAGCGCGAGCGCACACGTACGTTACCAGCTCGGTCATGCGTAAGAAGACCATACCACTGCCGGGGGAAGCGGAGAGAAGGAAGAGGAAATGACAGCCAGTGGAGTCGAGACAATTTATCTCATCCACCACAGCCATACAGACATCGGCTATACCCACGACCAGCCGGTAGTGTGGGACTTACACCGGCGTTTCCTCGATGAAGCCATAGCGCTCGCCGAGCGCGACCTCGATGCCGGACGCGATGGCGATGACGCCTTCCGGTGGACAATAGAGACTACCAGCGTGCTGGAGTACTGGCTCCAGCACAGCTCAAGTCGAGAAGTCGAGCGTCTCAAACGTCTGGTGAGCGCTGGCCGTGCCGAAGTGACAGCAATGCTCTGCAACATCACCCCACTCTACGATACAGCGCAGCTTTTGCGCAGCTTCAATCGACTACGGACGATCGAGCAGACCTTGGGAACAACGGTCTGCTCGGCGATGAACAGCGATGTCAACGGTGAAAACTGGCCACTCGTCGATATCCTCATCGACCTTGGCATCCAGGGCTTCAGTATGGCGATCAATACGCACTTTGGCGGCGCTCTCCAGCCACAACCACTGGCTTTCCACTGGCAAGCGCCGAGTGGGCGCTCTCTACTCGCTTGGAATGGCTTCTCCTATGGACTGGCGCGAGAGATGGGGATCGGCCGTGATGCACGCGCCTTTGCCGAGGAGTGGTGGCCGCGCCTCGATCGCTGGCTGGCAGAGATCCACTATCCTCTTCCGGTGTTGATGCTCCAGATCTTCCATCCTTCCGGCGACAACGGGAGCGCTGACGAGGCACTCGGCGGCTTTATCCGGGAATGGAACGCGCGAGGCGAGAAGCCACGCCTACGTATGGCGCTACCGGATGAATGGTGGCAGGTCGTCGATATGCACGCCGACCACCTCCCCATCTGTCGAGGCGATTGGACGGACTATTGGAACTTCGGGTGCGGCTCGAGTGCCCGAGAGACGGCAATCAACCGGGCGAATCGCGAGCGCCTCTTCCTCGCCGATAGCGCCCACGCCGCGCTTCGGAGTCTCCACCATGAGCGTCCTCCTACGCAAACTTCCCGTGAGGCGCTGCGAAGCGCCGCTCAGCACGCCCTCAACTTTTGGGACGAACACACCTGGGGAGCAAACATCTCCGTTCGCGAGCCATACCACGAAGACACGCTCGCCCAATGGATACACAAAGCCAGCTATGCTCATCAAGCTCGTAGTCTCTCGCTTCTGCTCGCCCGTGACGGCGTAGCCGAACTCGCCCGGCACATCTCACGGGAACCCGACGACGCATTCTTCCTCTTCAACCCTTTGCCCTGGGAGCGAACGGTAGCCCAACTGGTACCGGACTTCGCCCCAGAACGCCAGTACGGTCGTGCGAGCGACCCCACAGCCTCGCGCCATTGGCAAGACCGCCCCCGCCAGCCCGCATACAGCATGCACGCGCTGCGCCTCCCTGCCTTTGGTTACACCGTCGTCACGCGGCACCAGCTTGCCCCACTAAGGAGCACCCGCTCAGCAGAAGATGTGGTCGAGACCGACCGCTATCGCCTCGTTTTCGACCGCGAGCGAGGCGGTATCCGTAGCTGGTTCGACAAAGCCCTCGCTCGCGAGCTGGTTGACCCGCATGCCGGCTGGCCATTCCACGGGTTCGTCCATGAACGTATCGCGGAGGAAGCCCACCCCTATCCTCGACGATTGCTCTGGTCTCCCCCAGGGTCCGCCATTCCGCCACAGCGCGGCTGGCGGAGCGACTGGCCGGCAGAGCGACGCGGACCGGCTGCCGTTCTCGAGCACACCGTCGAGCATAACAACCTCGGTATCCGCGTTACCCAACGCCTCGCTGCTCCCGGTGTCGATAACCTCATTCAAGAAGTGTTCCTGCCGGACTTTGCCAATTATGTCGAGTGTCGATCACGCTGGGAGATGACTGATCAGACCGCGCCCGAAGCGACGTATCTGGCTTTCCCGCTGGACATCCCCAATGTCCGCTGCTGCTTCGACGTTGGCGGGCAGGCAGTCGTGCCGGAGCGCGATCAACTGCGTGGTGCCTGTCGCGACTACTTCACCGTCCAGCGCTGGTTGGATCTCAGCAACGGCCTCTTCGGCATCTTCGTCGCCAGTCCAACGACACCGATGGTACAACTGGGCGATTTCACGTTCGGCAAAAATCACGAGCAGTTCAGCCTGGCGCGAGGGCTCTTGCTCGGTTGGGCGACGAACAACTACTGGGAGACGAACTTCCGCGCGCACCAGCCCGGCCTCGTCGAAACATACTATCGCTTCTTGCCGTACTCCGGAGCATTTTTCGAGCACGACGCGCAC
>JAMDCW010000130.1 GCA_023489405.1 Chloroflexota bacterium | reverse complement strand
TGGCCAATCCCTGGGTCATGTCTCGGAGGTATTGATCTCTATCCAAGGTAAATCCAATGTCCGCCAGGGCGCGCTCTCCAGCTTTGTAATACCAGAATTCGGTATCCACCAGAACGCCATCATGATCGAAGAGTATGTACTTTTTCACGCTCTTGATTCCTTTCCGGTAGCCGCGGTAACCACGTGCGCCATCACGAATCGCACCGTGATCACCGATAAGTATACGAGCCACTGTATCCCCTCAATAAATCGCGGAGGCGAGTCTCAGGAGGAATTCCAGGAGACGGCGAGGGGAGGTCTGGAGCGCGCAAGGTGATGAGTGATGTGAGCGACGGCAACTGTGACGCACCGGAGAGGCGGTCCTGGAAGTAGTGATAGAGGCTGACGCCCAGCTTGGTGGTAGTGGCGGCCAGCGCGCGATGACGACTAGGGCTGGATCGTGCCAAGGAACCACCGTCTAGCGGTGTTGCCGTATTGGTCAAGTACGCATGGCCATTGGCCGCACTCCCGAGACACCTTCTGCCCGTGGACTCATTCCAGGCGGACCTCGCCTGATTCGGGGCGCCTACAACGGCAACCGGGCATCCGCCAGCCCCGCCAGCACGCGATGCGCCAGCGCGTGGGCCAGAGATCGCTGACGGCTCGAGCCCCGACTGAGGTCGTCGGCCGCCAGCACCACCTGGCTGATCGCGGTACAGCGCGCAAGCGCGTAGGAGCGTTGCACGCTCGTGCTGTCCAGCCCTGCCATCGTCGCGTACGATGCCAGCAAGGCCGGTTCTTCCCGGCGGCGCAGCGTGGCATCGACCGAGGTGAGGAGCAAGTAGGCTACGTCGTAGAGCCCGTTGCCGGCGCTGATCTCCTCCCAATCCAGGACGGTGATCTCCGCGTCATCGTCCGAAGGTCCGAACAGCAGGTTCTCGGCGCGGTAGTCGCCGTGGACGAGGGTCGGCTCGGACGCGTGGAGCAGTCGCTCCTCCAGCGCGAGAAGCTGCCGTCCAATCTCCCAGCCCTTCTGGATGGCACTTGCCGGCAGATCCGGGGCAAAGCTAGCAAGGAAGCGGGGCCAGGCCGCCAGGAAGGCGTCGGCAGCGCTCGACCACTCGCGCTCGCAGTTGCCGATCCAGTTCAAGGAGCGAACCAGGTCTCCTCGACACTCGGCATGCAGGCGGGCAAGCGTCTCCATCGCCAGGCGCGCCTGCCGCACGTTACAGCCCGCGACCTGATCGCCCGGTACGAACGGCGCGAGGTCCTCCATCAGCAGCGCGAAATAGTCCTCTGCGGAAAAGTATCCGGCGAAGTAACAGCGCGGCGTGCGCACCGCGACATGCGGGGCGATGACCGCGTAGAACCGTGCCTCCTGTGACAGTGTCGCGTCCCAGTGCGTCAGCTTGAGGATCAGTGACACAGGCATGGTGTTGTTCTCCGGATGCCGGACCAGGTGCAGCCGCCAAATCTCGGCGTCAGCGGCCACGGCGTCCGTCAACGGTTGCGCCGTGGCGGACAGCACTTGTGCAGCCGGCCAGCCGCCGAGTCGCAGCCGCTCGGTCAGCCAGGTAGGCTCCAGGAACGACAACGCATGCGCAGGTATCGACATCGGACCTCCCTCCTTGATGCCTGACCATTCAAGAGCAAACACTGGAGTGAACCCCTTTTACCGGTCCAGTGAGCGGAGTCAACTTCTGGTCCGGAGGGCATGCGCGGCCTCGAACTCCGCCGGGGGGCACATAGCCCAGGCTGGAGTGCAGTCGCTTCTCATTATACACGTCCTCGATAAAGCGGCCGATGTTCTGCTCGGCCTCCCCAAACGTCCAATACTGGTTGAGTTCGACCTCCTCTCGTTTGAGCGTCTTAAAGAAAGACTCTGCATAGCCTTCTCCAGAGGGAATCGACACGGTGCCACACTATTCGACACCGTAATCGCTGACTCTTAATCAGCTGGTTCCGGGTTCGAGTCCCGGGCGGCTCACCCCATTTCCCCTCTGATGGAGGCCTCTTCATCCGACAAGCGATCACTGTCGCTCGGCGGGTTGACTGCCATCTGACCACCTCCGCTTCGTGGTGACCAGTTTCTGATGACCCGCAGAACAGGCAAGACGTTACCAAAAGTACCAAAACGGGGAAGCGTTACACGAATTGCGAGGTATGCTGCATGCTTGCATGAGGTCGAAATCGCGTGACGCCTCGTGCACAAGAGAGGCCGGTTGCTTCTCCAGCCAAGAAAGGGACGTTTATGTTGTCTATTGATACTGCGGGAGTTCTTGCCGGTGCTGCTCTGGCGCCGAGCGAGATCTGCTATCTCTTCGGTACCCACTTCGCCGGCAAAGGGAACGCGCCGGCTCCGGCGCCGCACTTGCCCGATCACAAGGATGTGGATATCGACAAGCTCGTCGTAGATTTGCTGGCAGTGGCTCTTCTCGCCAGCGAGCAGGTTGGAGCCCTCCGTCTGGAACTGCGGCAAGGGAAGGCGCTATTTGGCCTGCGCAAGGTAAACCAGGTCTTCGTCACTGCTACTGAGACGTCCACCCCTTTTTTCAAAGGGTCGTGGGAGGCGAAGCTCTACACACAAGCTGCCAAGTCCAAGGAGCGTACGAGCGAACTCGCTAATCTGGTCTTCATGCTCGTGCCGGAGTCGACATCGCCTTTTGGCGAGGTGATCGGTCTTCTGCTGGTTGGAATGAACGCACGCGGCCTGCTCGACGTACTCGAAACCACCAAGCTCAAGGTCTTCCACTCGAAGCGTTTCCAGCTCAAAGAGAGCACCTCCACTCTCGCCACGCAGCAACCTCTGGATGCCGTGAAAGCGCTGCTGAACACATCCCAGCAGGGTAGGCCCGAACTGCATAAGCTGCTGCTGGAAGGAATCCGCCGTGGCGTCTCCCGCAGTGAAAAGTCGGACGACTATGGACCTGACTAATAGTAGTCAGAGGAAATGAGGTGCGGTTGCAACTTCTTATGGAAGGGGCAGGCGCACCGGCCTCCCTCCTTCCCGTGCGGAGGTCTCAGCAGCAAAAATCAACTCATGCGTCTTCACCGCATCGTCGATATTGACGAGTGCCGGTCGGTTTTCCGTAATAGCCTCAACCAAGTCGTTCATTTCTCCCTGGAATGGGTGATGGGCTACCTGAGGCGTATCCGGCATGATCGTCGGCACCTCCGCCCAATCCGTCTGCCCTGGGAAGAGATCAGAAATGAAACGATTCTGCACGATCGTTCCACGGTCACCATGCAAGCGAACATTGAACGTATAGGGCACGTTGCCCTCAACGATCGCCGCTACCTTCGCTATCGCGCCGCTCGAAAAGCGCACCAGCGCGCTGATGGTCGGCTCATACTCGAAACGTCCTGTAAAATTCCCGGCAAAAGCCGTCACGGTCTCAGGCTCACCGGGCATGAACTGCCGCATAGCGTCAACTGCGTGACAACCTGCCGCCAAGAAGGCGCTGCCGCCGCTCTTCCGCGTGCGCACCCATTCCCAGCCGACATACCACTTGTGCTGATTACCACTAAAGTAGTCGAACTCTCCATAATGCACACGGCCAAGCGCCCCCATCCCCAGCAACGCATGGACATTGTGAAAGAACGGGCTCCAGTGCAGCTCGAAGCTGACCTGGCTCTTCACACCACTGTCGGTGATCACTTGCCGCAACTGGCGCATCTCCTCCAGACTCATCGCGATAGGCTTCTCGATGAGCACATGCTTCCCAGCGCGAGCTGCCAGCATCGCCTGGGGCGCGTGCTGATCATTGACCGTGCAGATCGAGACGATATCAACGGCCTGATCACGTACCAGCTCCTCAGGATGCGTATAGAGATGCGCCGTCAAGCCAAAGCGTCGATTCCACTCCTGCGCCTTCTCCAGACTACGGCTGCATAGCGCGATGACAGAACACGACGGATTACTCTGCCACGCCTGCAGATGCTGCTCCGCAACCCATCCGAGACCGATGATGCCAATCCCCAATCGCCGCTCCATTACCGCTCCCCTTTCCCCACGTACTCAGTCACCATACTCTATTAGCCCTTGCACGACCCTGCCACTCTGTCAGCAAGAACGTCGAGCATTGCGCTCATACAGCTCTTTCCCTATAGGTCTGTCTCCTAGACCGCCTCTTCTTCAGGCTCTGGCTCACGCCAACGCCCATGCGCTTTGATCAGCGCAATGAGCCGCTCATCCGCAACATCCGCTGGCACATTCCGTTCCACGCACGTCTTCCCTACATAGAGGTTGACGTGTCCCGGACTCCCCCCTACATAGCCAAAGTCGGCATCTGCCATCTCTCCCGGGCCATTCACCACGCATCCCATGATGGCGATCTTCACTCCCACCAGGTGCGATGACTTCGCCTTGATCCTATCAGTCGTGGTGTGAAGGTCAAACAGCGTCCGCCCGCATGAAGGACACGCCACATAATCGGTCTTCGAAATGCGTGCTCCGGCCCCTTGCAGTACATTGAAGCAACGATCTACCTCGTCTTGCCCTCCTTGAGGCATACATACCTGCACCACGTCCCCAAGGCCATCGCACAGTAGACTCCCTATGCTGAACGACATGCTGAGCAATGCATCTTCCCCTTGATCATCGAGACGCAGAAACACCGGCGCTGCCACATCCTGCTCTGCCAACTGCAGCACGAGTGAGCGCTGCGCCTGGATGAATGCTAGCGGTTCAGTGCAGCGGATCCCCACCACCGGCGGCCGTCGTAAGCGCTCCCTAACGGTCCACGCGACCTCTGTCAAACGCCGCACACCAGCAGCCACTTCTTGGCTCATCTTACTATCGATAGTCAGCTCTAGCCACAGCGCTTTCCCCGCAGTCGCGACCGCATCGAGCAAGCGCTCCATCGTAGTTTGCGGGAACGTCGCACTGCTCCAGAGTATTCCGTCAGCAGTCTTTACAGCGGCGATGAGCAGATCAGCGTCACTACTCGTCGCGAGATGTGCCAGCACCGGTCGAGCTGCTTCTATCCCTGTATTCACTGCCAGCGTGCCTAACTGCTCGATCCGCTGCACTGTACGCTCGAGAACCTCTCTATCGCTGCTGTCTTCCAAAACCCACTCCACGATATCTGGGCGAGCAACACGGCGTGCTCCAGGACTCGCCCAGCGCAGCGCCATAGGTGCTCCCTCTGCGCCGCGTGACGCTGGGCGCGCAACCACTGCTAGCTGCGCCGTGCCACCGACCGTTACCGCTCCCATCGCCACGCTCTCGCTTGCTCGCCGGGCAAAATGAATTGGGTCCCACCGTGGCGCCCGCTCCACAACCAGCGCAGGCTCTTCCCTCTCTGGAGCTCTCCCAGAAAATCGTCGCGCTAAGGCAAACGCTACTGGAATCTCCGCCTCCGGCTCTTCCGCGAGCGAGACGCGAATCGTGTCACCAATACCGTCGGCAAGCAGGCTCCCTATCCCAATAGCCGATTTGATCCGTGCATCCTCGCCATTGCCTGCTTCCGTCACTCCTAAATGGAATGGGTAGGTCATGCCGAGATCTGCCATCCTAGCGGCGAGCAAACGGTACGCGGCAATCATGACTTTCGGATTGCTCGCCTTCATAGAGATCACGACATCGTAGTAGCCATACTTCTCGCAAATGCGGATAAACTCCAGTGCGGATTCCACCATCCCCTCTGGCGTATCGCCATAACGGTTGACGATACGGTCCGACAGAGAACCGTGATTCGTCCCAATCCGCATGGCAATCTTTCGCGCTTTACACTTGAGCACCAATGGTGCAAAGCGTGCTTCAATTCGTTCGAGCTCGGCTCGATACTCTTCATCCGTATATTCGCGGACGGCAAACTTCCGGGAGTCTGCGTAGTTGCCGGGGTTGATGCGCACCTTTTCCACATGGTTCGCTGCCTCCAGCGCCGCTTCCGGAGAAAAGTGAATATCAGCTACCAGCGGCGCCGCAATTCCTCGCTGCCGCAAAACTTTGCGGATTTCCCCGAGATTCTGCGCCGCTTTCACCGTCGGCGCCGTAACCCGCACAATCTCACACCCTGCCCGTACGAGCCGCTCTGCCTGAGCAGCGGTAGCAAGCGTATCGAGTGTCGACGTCGTCGTCATAGACTGGACGCGGATCGGATTATTCCCTCCTATCCCCACATCTCCCACCAGCACTTCATGGGTTCGCCGCCGCTGGTAGCGCAACAGCGATTCACAGTACAGCGGCAGATGTGAAGCAAGAGCTCTATCGGTCAATATCACAGCAGGGGTCTCCCCTCTTCGAAGGACGATCCGGGCAAACAGCTAAAGCGGTTACCCCTCATCGAGGATACCGTATGGCACCATAGGCTCTGCTAACAAGACGAGAGCACACGAAAATCGCCAAGGGCAGCACCGCACCCGAGCAAGAAAGGATACAGGACCCATGCCATCGCTGAGCACCGTAGAAATCATCGAACGGACGAAACGTGGTCAAGGGCTCGGCGCTGAAAACCTTCACGCGCTCATCCAGGGCTACCTCAAGGGGGAAATACCAGACTACCAGATCAGTGCCTGGCTGATGGCTGTCTGCTGGCGGGGCCTCTCTCCGACCGATACCTTCAGTCTCACTCAAGCTCTCGTCGAGAGCGGAACACGTCTGCGCCTGCGTGACCGCGGCATCGTAGCCGTCGATAAACACTCGACGGGCGGCGTTGGTGACAAGATCACCCTCGTCCTTGTTCCCATCGTCGCCGCTTGCGGTCTCGCCGTGGCAAAAATGTCCGGGCGCGGTCTCGGCTTCACAGGAGGAACACTGGACAAGCTTGAAGCGATACCGGGTTTGCGCACCGCCCTCAGCATCGATGAATTTATCGCTCAAGTCTGTCACACTGGACTGGTCATCGCTGGCCAGACAGCCGATCTTGCCCCCGGCGACGGTAAACTCTATGCCGTCCGCGATGTTACCGGTACCATCGATAGTCTGCACCTTATCGCCGCATCCGTAATGAGCAAGAAGATTGCCGTTGGCGCCTCAACGCTCTTGCTCGACATCAAGTTCGGCAATGGCGCGTTCATGTCTGATCAAGAGAGCGCCCAAGCTCTGGCCAGTCTCATGCTCGCTATCGCCCAGAGGGCAGGCATGACCGCCAGCGCTGTCCTCACCTCCATGGAACAACCGCTTGGCAGGGCGATTGGCAATGCTATCGAAGTCGCCGAAGCGATCGACGTCCTCAAAGGCAGCGGCCCCAAAGATCTCCAATACCTCGCCCGTCAGCTCAGCGCTGAGCTGTTGCACGTAGCCGGGCAAGCCCCTACCCGAGAAGCAGCGCTACCGCTCATCGAGCAGGCTATCAACTCTGGGGGAGCTCTACAGCGGCTCAGCGATCTTATCGAAGCTCAAGGAGGAGATAGTCGTGTCCTCCATGATCCCTCACGCCTACCGCAAGCTGCCATCTCCCGCGTTGTACCAGCACCCCGAACCGGCTACGTCGCTGCGATCAACGCCCGCGCTCTCGGCTACGCCGCTGTGACTCTTGGAGCCGGCCGCCAGAAAAAAGGCGATCCTATCGATCCATCTGCCGGCATCCTTCTCGCCGCTAAAGCTGGCGACGCCCTCTCCGCCGGAGATCCTCTGGCTACGATCTTCGCCGCCGACACCGCCAGAGCTGCCGCTGTCTTCGAGCGGGTGCAAGATGCCTATATGCTCACGACCGACCCGGTTCCCGAGCCTTCCCTCATCGAAGGCATGCTAGGGTAAGCGTGACGGCAGCGCCACTGGCATCCCTCTGCCAGCCCTTCGGCGATCTCTCGAAGCCAATGAGCATTTACCCCCGGATGACAGGGCACAAACACGATACCGCTCCCATAGGCCGGTCCAGATTCGATGCCCCGCCGGCGCAGTGCCGCTACCGTCGAAAACTGCCGGGGTGTAGCCAGGAGGTAGATCGAAGGGACAGCGCCAGACGGCAGCGGTAGTGCCGAATTCAAGGCCAACCGGCGCGCCATCCGATCGATGATGCGCCAATTGGTGAGCCGGCGCTCAACGATGAACTCGCGTAGGCGCCAGTAGCCCGCAAGTTCCCACTCCACCTCACGATCCAGCGGCGCCTCAGTCAACCCGCCACTGCCGGTTCGGCTCGAGACCGGGGCCACGAACGGCCGCAGTGCTGGCGATTCACGAAT
>JAMDCW010000021.1 GCA_023489405.1 Chloroflexota bacterium | reverse complement strand
AAGAGGTAGGGCAATTTTCTCAGCATAACCACTGGCAGCATATGCACCCAATGGATCTCGTGCTCCACCGAGCTGTTCGCGCACGTCAGCACAAAGTTCGCGAACATCGGTATCATACGCACGCTGTAAGACCTGCATCGCTCCGATGATATCACCACACGCCTGCATCTGCTGCAGTTCTTCACGGTTGACGAGCAATGCTTTCGCATAGGCATGCTGTACATTGAGAACGGATACGATCAATGCTGGAATCTTCGGCTCGATATTATGTGACTGGTCGAGCATGTAGGCGATATCTCGTCCTCCTCCTATCTGCTCTTCAAGAACCAGTTCAGTGAAAATGAGAAAGAGCTCATAAGGATTGATAGCGCCAACGATAAGGTCATCATCACCATACTTCCGGTTATTGAAGTGAAAACCACCAAGAAGGCGTTCTTCTAGGAGCAAGGCAACGATATGCTCAACGTTTACACCTTGAGCATGGTGGCCAAGGTCAACGAGGACTTTTGCTTGGGGACCAAGTTCTCGGCATACGAGCGAGGCAACACCCCAATCTGACAGATCCGTGTGATAGAATCCAGGCTCGTAAAACTTATACTCCACTAGCATTCGCATATCCGGTGTAAGCGCTTGGTAAAGCTCTCGCAGGCACTCCACCATCCACCGCTTACGCTGGCGGAAATTCCCCTGCCCAGGATAGTTCGTACCATCTGCGAACCAGAGACTAATGAGATTCGATCCGGTCGCTTTGGCAATCTCTACGCACTCCAACAGATGATCCGTCGCTTTACGTCTTACCGTTGCATCATGGTGGCAGATACTGCCAAGCTTATAGTCGGGATCCTGGAATACATTGGGATTGATCGCCCCAATGCGCAGTCCCAAACCAGCAGCAGTTTGACGTAAGGCACCATAGTCATCGACTTTGTCCCAAGGAATGTGAATGGCGACAGAGGGACAAATCCCTGTCAAACGATGCACGATAGCCGCATCCTCGAGCTTCTCGAAAGGAGTTCTCGGAACCCCTGCCTGGCTAAAAACAGCGAAACGCGTCCCGGAATTGCCAAAAGCCCAGGATGGTGTTTCCACGCGTTGGGTGAGTAAGGCATTCCGCACCTGTTCAAGATCAACACCAGCCGCACTCGCGACAGCCTGTACCGGTGATTGCCCAGACATCTTCCGCCACCTCTCCCTAACCGTCATACATAGCTGGTTCTATGGACACGATGATGCGCTCAACGATAGGGCACTGTTCACAAGGCGTCAACCAGCTCCGCAAACCATGCCAGCGAAGCGTTCATAACCACGTACCACTACCAGAAACAAGCGTAACGATCCGAGACCTCCGTGCTCCGGAATGGTGTTATCGACACCAAAACAGTAGCCACTGCGATATCTCTACCTGTCCCTCACGTCAACCACAAAGAGCACGTACATTTAAGATGCTACGAGCAGCTTCTGCGGATGAAGTGTAGCGTGGTACGATGCAAGCCGAGGGAACGACGGAGTTTATCCAGAGTATTGCACTGCAGTGAACAGAAAGCGAGGCTGAAAAACGACAAAGGAATCTGGTGTTGAAGTCGAAGGTACGATCATCGAGGCTCTTTCTAATGGATATTTCCGTGTCCAGCTAGATCCTCCCACTGGGATGCCTAATGTTCAACCTGTACTAGTAACAGCGTACATCGGCGGCAAAATGCGCACAAAATTCATTCGTGTCGTCGTCGGTGATCGCGTCCGCCTAGAACTCTCTCCATATGACTTGACTCGGGGACGTATCACCTGGCTGCTAAGCCGACGCCGTAGCGGCTATTCCGCCGATAGCGACAGCTCCGGCTCCTCCCCAAGCAGTAGCTCACGATCAACTCGCTGAGAGGAATGGAGAGATTGGATGCAATCCCAAGGGTGTGGATAGCGAGCATCCGCAGGCTCCTTCATCTCCATAGACATTATCACTGCTTACGCACGCGTGACCTCTGAACGATAATGCTCCGGCAGCGCCATCATAAAGTGCTACTTGCTAGTCGAGCCTGTCTGAGAAAGCATGGCAAAAGGCAGATTGCGAAGGACCTGGCACCATCTATGAATCGCTGACCGTTATACTTTTGCCCGAATCAAGAGGAGGGAAAGGAGCGTACAGCGTAACCAACTAGGTTTCCTGTATGCCCTGAAGATAGACAGTCATAAGAGGGTGCTGTGATGGTGCTATCGGATCGCCGAATCCTTGAAGAACACGCCCGCGGCAATATCGTTATTACGCCATTTGACGAGCGGCAGCTCGGAACAAACTCCTACGATTGCCGGCTTGGTGATTGGTACTTCCAACCGGATGCTAACATCGAAACGGTCGATTTTACCGATGAGCGGCAAGCGCAGGCTTTTTGGGGAGAGCCGCGACACGCTACCAATGGCTACATTCCAGTCCGTCCTGGGACAACTATCCTTGCTCACACGATAGAAATCGTAGGTGCACGCAACGGCATCACAACGAGCATGCACGCACGTAGTAGCATTGGGCGAGCCAGTCTCTCTGTCTGCAAGTGTGCTGGCGTGGGTGATGTGGGGTATATATCGCGATGGACCATGGAAATATCTAACCACTCGAGGAGTACAATTTTACTCCCGGTAGGTATTCGGATCTGCCAGATCAAATTCGAGGAAGTAGGCCCGACATTGCATGAGTATCACGGGAAGTACGGCCAAGGTCATACCTGGACACCGTATGATATGTTGCCTAAACTTTTTGCCGACTGGGATATACACTTGCTGCCGACCTATCGTTCACAAAGCACACCAGATCCCGAAAGCATGATCGCCAGCGAATCTTCTGTGTAGCCTGCTATGGTAAGAGGAATCATCTCACGCGCACGCCTGGTTTCCATCGCCCTATCGCCACAGGAGGAGCGCGTTGACAGCTATGTATTTACCACTGAACCCGTCTCAGGCACTCAGGCGCACCGGCACGGTTCTTTGTATATCGTGATAGAAACCGCGCAAGACAGTACCACCGAGCGTAGCCTTGCGCGTCGCGCAGCCCAGGAAATCCAGCGCCATTACTATCGGAGTAGTGCCAATACTGTTGATGACGCTCTCTACGAAGCCGTGAAACAAGCTCACGAAGTACTCCGTACTGATCCAACTCTCCCCCCTATCAATAATAGACCACCTCTGGCATTGATCGTTTTTGCAATCCGCAATGGTGAATTCGCTGCCTGCAGTTTCTTGCCAGTGCAGATGTTCCTCATGCACGAAGGGAACAGCGCGACCATCCCGGACGAGCCATTCTGGCTCACCCCAGAAACAGTCAACAGCGAACGCCTGCTATTTGGGGAAAGCCCGGACCTCCTCATCGAGACGCGCACGGCGACACTCTCAAGTGGCGACACTATTGCCGTATGCTCTTCGCTTCTCGCCCAATCTGTGGATCCATCCAGTCTCTTTCGGGCTATGGCAACGGGAGAGCCAGAAACCGTGCGCTCGGCGCTCACTTCTAGCTACCATGGCGCCGCTGGCCCTGCTTATGCCCTCCTCGTCACACTTTTCGTAGATGCGCGAATGTCAGTCTTCCAACCTAGCCCTGCTATCGGCTTCGCTAGTGCATGGCTTGATCGCTTTCGGGCATGGACCCAACAACTATCTCAAACTACAAACCAGGACCGCCGTACAGTTTCCTCTAGGTCTAGGCGTCCTTCAATTCCACCCAGGAGAGTAAGGAGGGCTCAACCACCAACTAGACGGATGACAGGCTGGTTACAGTCTGGTGGAAGTGTCATTGTAGGGACAATCGCCTTGGTGGTTATCGTCGTTCTGTTAGGTGCCCTCATCATTTCAAAGGGTTTTCGGGCATTTCAAGCACACCAACAAGCAGTAGCGCTTCAGCAAGTAACCGCAAGCGTCAACAGGAACATGCAACAAGCGCAGCGAGCAACAGATCCTGCTGTTCGCCTTGAGGATATCGATCATGCGATTGGCATCGTCCAGCAACAACAAAAGCATCTCACGCCAGCAGCATATGCATCCTTACTTACTCAGCTTCAGCATCAACGGGAACTTGTCGGACATTCAATCACGCTGACGCATTTCACCCGCCTCGTTGACCTTAGTAAAGATCCCGCTGCAAGCCAGATTCACCTGAGTCGTATTGTGCTCGCCGGCGGTATACCATATGTTCTAGACACAGGTGTCGATCGAATCCTCCAAATCTCTGTGGCACAGGTCAAAGCTATTCCCGTTATCACTGCACAGGCTGTTATCGGCACGACGACTGTTCAACCCTTGGTAGCGATCACTGCAGAAGGAGCGAACATCCTGGCTATAGATAGCCACAACAATGTCTGGCGATATTCCCCTGCCACTCATGAGGTTCAGCAAGTCCTTGTTCCTGGCGCTAACGCCTGGGGAAGCGCGCTTGCTGCTACCATAGCAAACAACGACCTGTTTGTTCTTGATACACATCTCAATCGTATTTGGGAATATCCTCCGGCCGGATCCGGCTATGGCACTCCCATCGACTTTTTTGGAGCCATCGCGGCAAAGTCAACGCCAACCAAAACGCCAAGCCCTCAGCCAAACGCCACCGTTACTCCTGCACCGCAGCCGACGCCCTTTGTTCCTCCAGATCTTCACCACGCCGCAGATATTGCTTACGACGGCTCTCTCTACATCCTCCAAAGTGATGGTCAAATCCAAAAATACACTAACGGCGTTCGACAGCCCTTTCCGGAGCAGGGGCTCGTTGGCCCGCTAGAAAACAGCACGCGCATCATCGTCCCTTCAGAGTCTGCGGGAGTATTCGTCGTAGATCCTGCTGGAACCCGTATCGTCCATTTCACGGCAAGCGGTCAGTACGATGGCCAGTACTTTCTGCCGGTGAATGTCAACACGGGAATCAACAAGCTCCTTGACGCCGCTTATGATCCTCAGACTCATCAGTTCTATCTACTGGCTGACAAATCGGTCTCAGTCGCCACAATTCCATCCTCCGCGATACCGTGATTATCGACTGCCATTCCCATATTTTTCCGCCAGAAATCATCGCACATCGCGCCTCTTGGTGTATACGCGACGCGTGGTTCGGGGCTCTCTATGCTTCTCCGAAAGCGCGCTTGAGCACCGCCGAAGACCTGATAGCGTCAATGGATAAAGCCCAGGTCACAACGACTTGCGTCCATGCCTTCGGTTGGAAAGATACTGGTGCCGGCAAGTTCCACAATGCCTACTTACTCGATAGCGCGCGGCGCTTTCCTGGTCGCATTCTCTCTTTTGCCTATGCTACTCCGCATTACATACCGGCAGATCTGGCGCTCTTCTCGGGTATCGGAGAGTGGATGCCTGATGGCCAGGGCTTTTCACTCGCTCACCATCAGCAATTAGCCTCAGTACTTGAAGCGGCCTATCTACTCGACCTTCCTGTACTCATTCATACGAGCGAGCTAACCGGGCACTACTATCCGGGGAAAGGAACGGTATACCCCCAGCTCATCGTAGCTCTAGCGTCCGCTTTTCCGAACAATCAGTTTATCGCTGCGCACTGGGGAGGTGGATTGCCCTTCTATGAACTTATGCCCGAAGTACGAGATCAGCTCAAACAGGTTTTCTACGATACTGCTGCTAGCTCCCTGCTCTATGACACAGCGATTTATCCGCTCATTGAACAAATCGGCCTCCAGCACAAAGTGCTCTGGGGATCTGACTTCCCGCTCATCCGCCAGGAACGTGATATTGCCCGTATCCACAACGCAACGATAAGTGCAACATTCAGAGATTTGCTGCTCGGAACGAACGCTTACACGCTTCTCTCGCGGTTCCTTCAAGACGCGCCCAGCGATAGAGCGGAATAGGCTCATGTAAAGCCGCGATGGGGTCTACATCGGCCCCACTGGAGAGCATGCAGGTTTCACCATGGTTCGAGCTTAGGGCGACGCCGTTCTTTAGGGGTTCGAGAATGCCACTTTATGCCTATCACTCTCCAGCGCTACAGGCTACGCTATGCTAGATAACCAGAACCCCAAGCGCCTGAGGAGAAATAGCGATGGTAAGGTCAGGGCTCGAGATGGCACTCCGGGAAAGCACCATGACTGGTTCAGCTCCCACCCTCCTCCTTCTTCACGGCCGAGGCGCAGATGAAAATGATCTGTTGCCACTAGGCGAAGCGCTCGATGATCGCTGGCGAATCATCAGTGTGCGAGCTCCGAGGCGTTTAGGTAGTGGCTATCAATGGTATGAGATCCGCGAGCTTGGATCACCGGAAGAGGCATCGTACCTCGCAGCACTCGGGCAGCTTCGCCGATTCGTTGAACAGGTTCTGGCAATGTACCCCGTCTTAGGCCAACAGGTACACCTTCTAGGCTTCAGTCAAGGCGCCATGATGGCCGGGTCTTTGCTTCTTACAGCTCCACACCTTGTCGCATCAGCCGTTCTCCTGAGCGGCTATCTTCCCATAGCCAAGGGGCTTCCGCAACCTACAGAAGAGGTAGCAGGGAAACCGGTGTTCTGGGGACATGGGACTGCCGATTCCGTATTGCCAGTAGCACTGGGGAGACAAGCGCGCGACTTCTTGTTAGGGTTACAAGTTCACATATCCTACCACGAGTATCCTATGGAGCATCAAATCAGCGCAGTCGAAATGCAACAAGTCACAGCATGGCTTCAGATAGAACTGCAGCGGACACTCCGAGAGGCTGAACCCCACAGAGAACCGGATGAGGGACCTCCCCTTCACCCCGCCGTGATCATTGGTCGCGTAACTCTACCGGTCACGAATCTTCAACAGTCAGTTGACTGGTATCAAAAAACGCTTGGTTTCAAGCTCAAAGAACTCAGTGGAGAATTCGCATACCTGGGTACCATAGGCAATCCGGATTACCTCATCCGGCTATCAATCATCTCAAGCACGCACGTTCCACCAGCAGAAAACCGCCCCTCCTATCAGATAGCGCTCCGGTATCCAGCACGGCAAGAGTTAGCACGCGCCCTCCAACGACTGCTGCGTCATGGCGCATCTTTGGAACAGGCCATCGACTACGGCACAAGTGAAGCACTCTATATCCGCGACCCAGATGGACATCTGCTTGAACTTTACTGGAACCGGAACGAACCGCACGGAGCACTCGATTTTAAACAACTCGCTCAAGCACCACATCCGCTTGACACCGTGGCTCTTCTCGCTGTCGCTGAATACTCCTGAGCGCTCACTGCCCCTGAGGTTGGCATAAGCAACCTATTCACCGCACGCTTAGCGCCATCCATCTTCGACATCAATTCAGACATGCGACAGGCTCGCCGTCGTATCAGCAGCATCAGCTAGAGGGGCAACTTCACCAATCTGTCCCTCAAACAGCGCCATCACTTCAGACCGTAAAGCGCGATGTTCGGGAAGGACGAGATGAGGATCCCGGTCGACAGTATGCTGAGCGCACAGGCGAAGCGTCTCTAGCTCGATGAAGGGCAGCCAGCGTACAATCTGAGCGTGGCCGCTTTGTTGATCACCGAATAATGTCCCCGCACCTCGGCGCTGCAGGTCTGCCTCCGCCAGCCGCAAGCCATCTTTCTCCTGAGCAACAAACTGGAGACGCTCAAGCTCTTCTTCCGATGCCTCTTCCGAAGGAACAAGCGCGCAATACGACTGGTGCTCGCTTCTACCTACCCGACCACGAAGCTGGTGTAACTGCGCCAAACCGAAACGCTCTGCACCTTCGACTACCATTACCGTGGCATTGGGCACATCCACGCCAACCTCTACAACGGTGGTCGCTACTAAGACGTCAATCGCACCATCACGGAACTCACGCATCACACGTTCTTTCTCTCGAGCCTTCATCCCGCCGTGTAGTAGACCAAGTCGTAATTCGCTCAGAGCATGGTGGTGACGAAGCTCTACGAGCTCTGCCTTTACGGAGCGTACTCCAAAACCATCGTGCTCCTCAACCAACGGACAGATCACATAGGCCTGCCGTCCTTCGTTGATCTGCTGGCGTACGAAGGAGAATAATCGATCGCGTTGCTCAACCGGTACATACTTGGTATTGACAGGCTTTCTCCCTACGGGCAACGAATCGATACGCGACAGATCGAGGTCGCTAAATTGAACTAAAGCAAGCGTACGGGGAATTGGCGTGGCGGTCATTGCAAGCAAGTGTGGATGGATACCTTTTCTCCAGAGAGCGTCTCGCTGGTACACGCCAAAACGATGCTGTTCGTCGACAATAACGAGCGCAAGTCGCGCAAAAGTTCCTTCGGAAGC
>JAMDCW010000018.1 GCA_023489405.1 Chloroflexota bacterium | reverse complement strand
TGTGCCAATTCAACGAAGCTTCCGGGCCGCTGTTCAAGATCCGGCGTGATCCCCGAGTCACCCGTGTGGGGAGGGTGATCCGCAGACTTAGCATTGATGAGCTGCCGCAGTTGTGGAATGTGGTACGAGGCGATATGAGCCTCGTAGGTCCGCGGCCGCCGCTTCAGTCGGAGGTTGATCAGTATGAACCGTGGCACTATCTCAGGTTGAAGGCTATGCCTGGAGTTACTGGCCTGTGGCAGGTGAATGGTCGTAGTCAGCTCTCGTTCGATGAAGGCGTGATGCTCGATCTCATCTACATGAGTCGCTGCTCTCTCTGGTTCGATCTGTGGATGCTGCTGCGTACGATCCCTGCGGTGCTCACCTCGAGGGGTGCATGGTAGAGGCGTGAGGGATGGCACCAGGTTGAGCGCGGGTCGTTCGAAATCTCTGAGAAAGCTGGCGGAGCTAGCAGTGCAAGGTTTGACGTCTGCTGCCAGCTCTGAAGGTGAACCAACCGGTAGCGTGCATGTGACACCGCTGTTGTGGGAGGCGGCGCAGCGCCATGGTCTCGGTGGGCTCGTAGCCGCAGCGGTACAGGGTGAGCATACAGCAACGCCATCCGAGCCGTTGGAGAAGGTGATCGAGCAAACGTACGTGCACTCTGTGGGGGCCTTTTTACGGCAGCAGGTGCACCTAGAGCGCATCCTATCGGAATTGGGGTCGGCACGTGTCGATGTAGCAGTGCTCAAAGGACTAGCGATAGCAGGTGAGCTGTACCCACGACCGGAGCTACGTCCCGTTGGAGATATCGACTTGCTGGCCCGTCCTGAGCAGTATGCGCGGCTTTTCAAGACACTATGTGCGTGTGGTTTCGAACCAGTTGACCCCTCCCCGGAACTGCCGAAGGGTAAAACGCTAGCGGAGGTACCTCCTGATCGAGCATTTGAGAGCGGGGATAGGAGGTTGACGGTCGAAGTGCATTTCACCACGCTGCAGACGGGGTTGCTGGAGCGTTATCTCGATGCTATCTGGACGGAGCGGCGCTGGTTGCCATTAGGAGGCGTGACAATGCCGGTGCTATCCCGGGAGCATACGCTGCTCATGCTCGCGTTGCATGCCCATAAGCATTCCTACCGTCGACTGGTCTGGATGGTCGACCTGTATCTGGCGTTGCACGCGTGGCAAGGTCAGATCGGCGGGGAGCGCCTCGCAGCACTGGCGCGCGGCGAGGGGGTGGGCGCTATGGTGCACCACGCGTTCAGGCAGGTAGAGCGTGTGTTCGGGGCTGTGCCCGGAGTGCTGCCTGCGCTCCACCAGAGCGAATGGCTCCTCGAGCGTGGCTATCAACTCCTGTGGCCTCTACCCCGGCTGCTTTCATCATCGCTGAACGAACATCACCGCCTCTCCCGGTTCGAGCCGAGGGGGGAGAGCGTACTGGATGTCATTGGAGGTCTGCTCTTTACTGGTCGCCGGAAAGAGAAGTGGCAGCTCCTGTGGGCTTATTCGATGCTGGGAGGAGGAGCAGTTGGGCTACCCGATTGACGAACAGCTCGAGCGTAAAGCGTTCTTCGAGGAGCTGCCGGCCATTGCGCCCGAGCTGCTCGGCGAGTGAGGGATCAGCGAGTAAACGCTGGATGGCGGAGCGCAGCTCGGAGATGCTCCCTGGTGTGACGTAGATACCAGTCTGGGTGTCGATGGATGGCTGGAGAGGTGGGTAGAGATGGGGGTAGCCGGCGAGAGCAGGAGCATCTCTGTCAGAGCTCTCACTGCCGATGATCGTATCGATCTGTCCATGCGTGCGGCTGACGATCACAGCCTTGCCCATCGCCATTGCTTCCAGGATCGTCGTGATGCCAGCCTGGAAATCGACGTCGTAGAGCGGGACGACGACGAAGCAAGCACGGGCATAGAGATCGCGCAACTGAAAGTAATCGAGCTTGGTGACCCGGACGTTGTCAGGCAGCGCTATACCGGCGGCTCGATTGCGCCGGCGCGACCAGTGACTGGCGGCAGCGATCACCAGTTGTACGTTCTCTGCCCGCACTGCTTCGATAAGCGTTGGGTAGTCGCGGAACTCGAGCCCGGCGCTACAGATCAACCGTGCTTCGGGCACCTGATCTGGCAGTGGCTGCCAGAAGGCGCCGTCGACGCCGTAGGGGATCAGGGAGAGGCAAATGACTAGAAAACTCGCGAACACGGCGTCTATAAATCGCTTAATGACCAAGTAATGCCTACGGCGTTCGAGTACGAGTGCAATTTCCGGAGAAATCGACCCCACTGATCCTTCGAGCGAAGATACGGGTAAGGCAACCTGCATGGCCAGACGCCCCCTCCTAATGCCAACGTCCGGATGATGGCGATGAGACCGTCCTGATTGTCTGTCCAGACGGCCCTATCCGCTGCCTACCAGCCATCTCTCCGTTGTTCGGTTGAGCCAGAAGAGCGAAGAAGACCGGCAAATCTTGGAGCAAATACCGCCGCCACAGCCGTTTAGGCTCTTGCTGCAAGCGGAACAGCCACTCCAATCCGGTATCCTGCATCCAGACAGGCGCACGCCGCACCCTGCCGGCAAGGAAGTTGAATGTTCCTCCAACTCCTACCGCTACCGGTACACGTAGCTCTGCCATGTGTTCGCGAATCCAGATATCCTGCCGCGGGGCACCAAAGGCCACGAAGAGCATGTCGGGACATGCTTCCCGGATACAGCGCACCATACGCGCATGTTCATGAGGAGAAAATGACCCCATCGGCGGTGCATAGACGCCGCCAATGATCAAGCCAGGGAAGCGTTCCTGTAGGCGCTCTGCCGCCTGATGCGCCACTCCCTCCGTACCACCGAGGAAAAACATTCGGCGCTGCTCCCGAGCAGCCAGCTCCGCGCAGCCCAGCATCAGATCCATTCCGGTAATTCTTTGCGGTAGCGGCATCCCCATTAGACGCGATGCCCACACGAGCGGCATGCCATCGGCTACCGCCAAATCTGCCGTATTCAGCAGGTGGCGATATCCCGTATCACCACGTGCCAGCTTGAGAAAATCGACGTTGACTGTCACGATCTGATGTGGTCGCCGCGAAGCGATCGCCTCCCGAACGAACTGCATCGTTTCCCACAAATCCACCACATCGATACGTACGTCGAGTAAGGTGATGCGAGTGCTCACCGCTCTCCTCCTCGTAGGCGCTCATCGAAGCTGAATACCCTGATACCTCCTTGAATCTACGAAATGAAGCCGAGCATTCGATGAACAGCAGACGCCTAAAAGTGAATGAGCATGCACGGGATGCGCTCGCAAGCCAGCGGGACTACGAGCGCTATGGGAACGCTGAATCACCCTCAGGGCGACCTGCAGAGAAATTTCACGACCGGGCTGACTTCTCCCTCTCTCCGCTCACGCCGCTCTCTAGTTCCGCGACCGGCTTTATGTCTCTGGAGGCTTGTCTACTCCGTCGCTCCCGCCAGCAAATAGCGCCGCGGCGCTTCCGTCGCTGCGCGACAAAGCTCACCACGATCACTACCGGCAACTGCACGAGGCGAATGATCAACCTGAACATTTAGCCATTATCGCACTCTCTATGAGCTCGGTCGAAACCATTAGGTCAAAGTGCTTGACAGCCGATCACCAAGATCGCAATTGCAGCGTAGAATGTCCATGCGCACGGAGGCGAAAAACAATGCCACGAACCTGTGAGAAGAATGACAGGACCACTATTCGAGGTCTCCTCTCTCCTCTCGTCTTCTACGGCTTCGGCGCCGCCGGCTACCTCGCTTTGCTCACCGCAGCAGCATTACGAGAATGCTCCGAAACGACAGTCCCCACCACAACGCCTCAACGCCTCTTCTCCTTTCTCATACCAGCGCATAATGAAGAGCATACGCTTCCCCATCTTCTCGAGAGCATCGAAAACCTTGCCTATCCCCCTCATCGTCGCCAGGTAGTCATCGTCGCCGATAACTGCACTGATGCCACCGCACTCATCGCTAGGCGCGCCGGCGCTACCGTCCTTGAGCGCCACGACCAAACACGCATCGGTAAAGGCTACGCCCTAGACTTTGGCATCTCATGGATCTTAGAGCAGCCCGGTGATCCGAACGACGCTATTCTGATCCTCGACGCTGATAGTGAGATCGATGCGAGCTGCTTGCTCTGGCTGAACGACGCCTTTAGCACAGGCGCCGTAGCGCTCCAAAGCTACTATACAGTCACCGCTCCTAGCTCCTCCACCCCAGCAGCACTTCGCTATCTCGCCCTGAGCCTCTACCACTACGTTCGCCCTCTAGGGAGAAAGCGGCTGGGGCTCTCCGCCGGTTTGCGCGGTAACGGCATGGCCTTCACGCGCGCTTGCCTGGCTCGGGTCCCTTGGCAAGCTCACGGACTGACAGAAGATGTCGAACAGCACATGCTCTTTCTGAAGCAAGGCATCCGCGTCGATTTCGTTCCCCAGGCAATTGTCCGTGCCGAAATGCCTTCTACATTCCAGGTCGCTGCCAGTCAAAATCGACGTTGGGAGCGTGGTCGCCTCCTCCTCGCCCGTCAAAGTCCCCGCCTCATCTGGGAAAGCATACGCCGTCGCCACCCGATGCTGATCGAGGCTGCCATAGAACAACTGGTTGCTCCTCTATCAATTTGCAGCGGCCTCATCCTCTTCAGCAGCATCCTCTCTTTCTTGACGCAGTCCCGATTGCTACGCCTCCTCTCCATAGCAAGTGTGGCTTCGCTCCTCTTCCACGTTGTTGCAGGCTTGCGACTAGCGCACGTCCCACCCGCACTTTCCCGTAGCCTCCTCCGCCTCCCTTTGTACATGACCTGGAAATGGTGGATATGGCTCCAAGCTGCCCTCCGGCCGGTAGCCATCTGGCAGCGCACCCAACGCCATGGCGAAGGTCATTCCTAGCTACCAGCCCTACATCCACTCCACCAGTCCGTGCGCTGTCAAACCATCCAGCAGCTCGCCAAGATCTGCCCGCAGCTCCTCCTCCGGCACGTCATAGCGTGTACACAACACTGCTAATATCGCTTCGAAGTCCCTGCTGCCGTCCAGTAGATGCCAGATCTCTGCCCCGACGCGATTCACAGTGTAGTACTGCTCTGTCTGTGTATTGAGGATGACCAGTTGATCGGCAACGTCACGGTCCAGGGCCACAGCACTACGCCGCACCGTGCCACGGCGGGAGTAATCTTCTCTCACCAGCTACACCTCCTTGCACGATGATGAAATCTGGCACGTTCGTGTCCGTCCTCTGCCCCCCTCCACGTATGCAGAGGCGGGTAGGGTGAGGTTTTAAGCCTGCCATGATCATCAGGACGTCAGTGGCGAGCGGGCGAACAGTTCCCCGATGTGCTGGACATCCCGTCCAAAGTGGAGGTGCCATAAGCGGCTCTGTGCTACCATCTGGCTCAACACCTGAAAGGCTTGTGACCGTGCCGCTCCGTATGCACCAAACTCCGTTGCTGCCAGCAGTTCCTTTAACACCACCACGGCGTCAGCCCTGTGAAAACTAGAGACGTCGGTCTCCTTGATCTGCGGAAGTACGAGGTGCTCCACCCTCACCCAGGGGATGACACAGTCACCGAAGAGCATGCGCGGGTCATACTCCCACTTCCCTCCGCTCGTCCGGCCAGTACGCTCCAGGCGCGCCAGATCGGGAAAGAGATGGAACGTTCCTGGTGATATTCGCGGCAGCTCGACAGTTCCCCAAGCGACAACACCATCACCATCAGCGCGCAATAGCACCCGATCATCCGCTACCAAGCGCCAACCAGCTCGTAGCAGTGCCAGAGCCAGTGTCGACTTGCCACCTCCGCTCGCAGCTACGATGAGTATGCCGGAGCCGACGTGCTCCATCGCACACGCATGTACTGCTACCCACCCCCACCGCGCCATGGCACTGTGGAGCAACGGTGTGACCAGTACGTCGTTGAAGACATAGGTATCCTCAGCCAATCGCCCATTACCCGAGACATCGATCACGCCCTCGCTCTGCAGCAGCCTAGCCACGCCCATGCCCTCGAGCAGGACGACCGCATCGTCCCCAATCCGCCCAAGCCGGTGGCCGTGCGCCGACCACAGCCACCGGACATCCGCCAGCCAGCTTTGCTCCTGCCACCTCTCATCAAGCCGGACAGCAATCCGTAGGACAGCATTGCCTTCACTGACCATTCCATCCGCACAGCGCGTTCCCATTCCCCGTTCGAGGGCGGTGATACAGCGCCGATCAGGAGCAGCAGTCTGAACGGACACACCCAAAAACCGCCACGCTGCCGTGTAGATCGTATCACTGGCAGCAGCAGATCGTAATTGCCGCTCCATTCCTCTGAGATCACCCTACGAATTCCAGCGCTCTTCCAAGCAAAAACGTTGAATTACCATACCATCGAGGAGAAAAGAGACTCCATGCTGTCATCTACGATTCATCTTCATCCTCCATATTTCTATGGTCGCTCAATGAGTAAACATCGATGCTGGCGCAGTACCTGATAAGACGGCAAATAAAAGGAGATTATCGACATATGAAACTCCTTCGACAGCATGCCGATCGCCGCACCCTTGTCAAGGGAGCAGCAATCATCACGGCAGGGACGATCGGTAGCGCCTACGTGAAGCCACAGCTCACAGGTCTGGGTATTCCCGCCGCCCTCGCCGCCTCTGCTTCAACAGGAACCGGCAAAACACAGGGATACTGGGTCAATCTCGGCGGCGGCGGTGGCTATGATAAGTGGTCACTCCAAAACGACTCGAACTGGAATGGTGTCGACCCTCAGCCAATTTACAGGGGTGAGACCTGGGGATCGGTCTTCAACACCGTACCCAGCTATACCAACACGAGCAACCACATCGTTACCTATACGGGACCAACATCCACGTCTACCAACGCCACAATTGGCACTGTCGCCGGCACTACCGGTTCTGATCCCATCAATAAAGCCGCCCGCGAGATCATCACCTCGGTTCTCAACGCCGCCTACATGGGTTCGCCGCCCTATGCCTACCCGGTCAGCTATTGGATCAACCTCTGGAATAGCTACGCCAGCGATTCCAGCAAAACGCTGAGCGACTATCAATCGCTCTTTAGCTTACTTTCAACCACCTATAACACTCAGTAGCTGCTCCCGAAATCCCTTGTCACCAGCCCCTGTGCTCCATTCATAGCGTGGCGCCTCTTGAGATCCCTGTGGATAGGCACGATAAGGAGCATCCCCAATGCCCCTAGCTGGCATAGCATCCTTGCCAGAAGACTTTCGCACGCACACCACCGCTCCCACCAGCAACCTCGCTGCAATGCGGACGGAACAGCGTGTACTCTTCGTAAACACCCGTGATCGTCTCGAGGCCGACGTCGCCGTCCACGTCCAGCTTGCCCACGGGCTCCAGCAATCCGGGTCCTACGCCGCTTTTTCCCTCACCAGGACAGCAACCTCATACCTATCGCGGCGGATTGCTGGTCTGCCTACCCTCCCCTTACCCTCCCAGCAGCCTCAGCATTCCTCACGCCGTGTGCCTCCCATACGCCTCGCCGCCGCTCTTCACACCATGATTCGCTACACACTCACCCATCGCATCGCCATCCTCCACGCGACCGACCGGCCCCGCGAAGCTTTCCTCGCCATCCTCGCCGCTCATCTCACTCACCGCGCAGCCATCATCCATGTCCATAGCAACATCGATGCCAGCTCCAGTCGCATCAGCCGGTGGTCCATCGCCCATGCTGATGCCGTTATCGGCGTATCCCATTTCCTCTGCCGGAGCATCGAGCAGCTCAGTCTCCCCGCTCGAAATCTCACAGCGGTGCATAACGCCGTCGATACCGACCGCTTCCACCCCCGCCGGTCGCCGGAAGCGCGCTACGACTGGCGATCACGTCTCGGCATTCCCCCAACCGTCTTCCTCATCGGTCTCATCGGCCGTCGCATCCCCTATAAAGGTCACGCCGATCTCCTCGCTGCCATCGCGGCAGCGGGACCAGACCTGGCAACAATCCATATCGCCCTGGTGGGCGCACCGAATGCCGCCTTTCCAGGTTATACGCAAGAGCTCCAAAAACAGGCTCAACACTTTGATATCGCCCAGCGAGTTCACTTTCTCGACTACCAGCACGACATCCTTCCGGTCTACCAAGCGCTCGATCTCCTCGCAGTCCCCTCTTGGGATGAGCCGTTCGGTTTGGTCATTATCGAGGCAATGGCCACGAAACTCCCCATTGTCGGCTACGCCTCCGGCGCCCTTCCAGAGATCATCACTTCCGGCAGAGACGGCATCCTCGTGTCCCGCCGCGATATCGCCGCCCTCAGGCAAGCCATTACACGCCTCCTTCACGATCCCGTACTGGCC
>JAMDCW010000144.1 GCA_023489405.1 Chloroflexota bacterium | reverse complement strand
TGTACTGGTCACTGCTTCAGTGCCGTCTTCACATCTTCACCTTCGAACAACGCTCTCTCTTGCGCGTTCCTCACCTGCTCCTCATCCTTCTCCTAAGCTGCTTTCTTCTCCCATCAACCCCTCCTCGACCTGCCGGCCCCCTCTCGCCCGGACAAGTCATCGAACAGTACTTCGAAGCTGTCGACGCTGGCAACCTCGACGCTATCATGCACCTGATGTCTCCTGATGCGCGTCTCTATTTCGGTTCACTGGGAGACGCCGATACCGTCATTACCGGCTATCGCCAAATCCGCACCTTCTATGTCCAGTACTACCTCACGCCTGTCTCGATCTGGCATCAGATCACTGGGATCACTATCAGCGGTACAGACGTCTTCGTCCGCTTTACCGTCCACTATCCCGACAGTCCGACGGGTTTTCCACAGTTTGAACGTTTCACTGTCCACAACGGTAAAATCCTCGCCATTGCCCAAAACAGCACGCGGGGAGTTGATCATCTCTTGAACTTCGGCGGCTCTTAGACGGCAAAGCCGCTCCAGCCCTTCTACTACGTGATATCTCATCATTTGACAGCCCCGGCAACGCGCAGTACCACTCTCCTGGAATATAAGCGGACTCTTAGCTCCCGCGAAAGGATCTCTCCCAATGCGCGTCCCCATCATCGACCTCCTTCACTCCCCCTGTGTGAAGCTCCAGCCACTCTCCATCACCAATATCCAGCTTTCTGACTCCCTCCTAGCGCCTCGCCTCGAAAAGAACCGCACCGTCACGCTTCCCACCCAGTACCACCTCCTCGAAGCCACTGGCCGGCTGCGCAACTTCCAGTGGGCTGCCGGTGCCGAAGAAAGCGGCTTCGAGGGACTCGTCTTCAACGACTCCGACGTCTACAAATGGGTCGAAGCCGCCAGCTTCTCTCTGGCCACCCATCCCGATCCCTCCCTCGAGGCTCTCGTCGATCACGTCATCACCCTCATTGCTCGCGCCCAACAGCCTGACGGTTACCTTAACACCTACTTCACCCACGACCGCCAACACCTGCGGTGGACCAACCTTACCCAGCAGCACGAACACTATTGCGCTGGTCACCTCATTCAGGCTGCCATTGCTCACCACCGTGCCACCGGTAAATCGACGCTCCTCGCCGTTGCTCAACGCTTAGCCGATCTCATCTGCCAGACTTTCGGACCACATGGGCGTACCGGTGTCGATGGCCATGAAGAAATAGAAATGGCCCTGATAGAGCTCTATCGTGAAACACATCAGCAGCGTTACCTAGATACCGCTCTTTTCTTTCTCGATGAGCGAGGGCAAGAGCCCCCTCGACTCGGCCACCGCGAATACCTCCAAGATCACCTGCCGGTTCGCGAGCAATCCGAAGCTGCCGGCCACGCCGTCCGTCTTACCTACCTCGCGTGCGGTATGGCCGACGCCGCCGCTGAAACCAGCGATGCCACGCTCCTCGAAGCGGCAGATCGCCTCTGGCACAGCGCGTTCTCCGAAAAAGCCTATCTCACCGGTGGGCTTGGCGCCCGCTACGAAGGTGAAGCCTTCGGCGCCCGCTACGAGCTTCCCCAGGAGCGTGCCTATGCCGAAACTTGCGCCGCTATCGGCGCCATGATGTGGAGCTGGCGAATGCTCCAGCAGCGTCCCGAAGCCCGCTTCGCCGATATCTTGGAACGTCTCCTCTATAACGGCTTCCTCTCTGGTATCTCTCTCAGCGGCGATGCTTATTTCTACGTCAACCCTCTGGCCGACCGCGGTACGCATCGGCGTCAGCCTTGGTTTTCCTGCGCTTGCTGCCCACCGAACATCGCCCGCGTTCTCGCCAGCTTGCCTGGCTACTTCGCCAGCACCACTCACACCGCCCTGTGGATCCATCTCTACGCTCGCGGTAACCTGCAGGCTCCTTTACCTGATGGTCAAGAATTCGCCCTCACCATCGACACCGATTATCCATGGAATGGCTCCATCCGCCTCACCATCCTCAGCGCTCCACCCTACCCCACCACGCTCGCTCTCCGCATCCCTGGCTGGTCCCGCACAGCCCGTCTCACCTCTTCCGAACAAGCGCATCCCCTCTCGCCCTCACCTGGCACCTACACCCAAATCCACCGCCGCTGGAGAGCCGGCGACCTCATAGAGCTGAATCTCCCGATGCCCATAGAACGCATCGTCAGCCATCCGCATGTCATCGCCAATACCGGCCAAGTAGCCCTCACCCGCGGACCACTCGTCTACTGCTTCGAAGCCGCTGACAACCGCGACATCGATCCCTGGAATTGTCGCCTCCCCGATACCGTCACCATCACCGCTCACACCGAGCCGGAGCTTCTAGGAGGCATCGTCACTCTCCACACACCTGCCTCTGTTCGCTCGAGTGCCGCGTGGCGAGGAGCACTCTATCCCCCTATCGACATCCTGACGCCCTCCGAGCAACGTGGAGAGCTCATCGCCATCCCCTACTATGCGTGGGCGAATCGTCATCCCGGCCCTATGCGCGTCTGGCTGCCACGAGCCTGACGCGCACGACGCACCACGGAGGAGTCAGAACTCCTGACGGCCAACGATCTGCCACAGGTCATCGAGCTGCTCAAGCAGCTCCGGGGAGAGCACGATCTCTGTTGCGGGAAGCGTCTCTTCGAGCTGTTGCACACTCGTCGCTCCCAGGATCGCTGACGTAATCCCCGGCTGGGCAAGTACCCACGCAAGCGCTACCTGCGCCATCGTATACGGCGTAACGTGCACGACCTCCCGCAATCGATCCACCGCATCAAAAACAACGTCACGCCAATACCGATTCTGGTAGTTCCGATTCGCTTCAAAACGTGTGCCTGGCGCTGGCGCACTCTCCCGCTTATGCTTTCCCGTCAGCATTCCGCCAGCCAGCGGGTTGTAGGCGATCACCCCTACCTCTTGATCTCGGCATAATGGCAGAATCTCCACATCGACAGCACGCGAGATGAGATTATAGCGCGGTTGCAACGAATCATATCGCGCCAGCTCATAGCGATCGCTCACCCACAGCGCCTTGCCAAGCTGCCAGGCAGCATAGTTGGAACAGCCGATGTAGCGCACTTTACCAGCATGAACAAGATCATCGAGCGCCCGCAATGTCTCTTCAAGCGGTGTTTCCGGATCGAAGCGGTGCACCTGATACAAGTCAACATAGTCAGTACCGAGCCGTCGCAAACTCGCTTCTATCGCATCCATGATGTGCTTCCGTGATTGACCGCCGTCGTTCGGCCCTTCGCCCATCCGGGCGTGAACCTTAGTCGCCAGCACAATGCTCGATCGCATCCCCTGGATGATGCGCCCTATGATCTCCTCAGAGCGCCCCGCGTTATATCCATTCGCCGTATCGATGAAGTTCACGCCAGCGGCCAATGCCCGCTGAACAATCGCGTGACTTGTCACCTCATCTGCCTGGCTGCCGAACGTCATCGTCCCAAGGCAAATCTCCGAAACCTTCAGGCCTGTCCTCCCCAGTCGCTTGTACCGCACCGCCTCTTCCTTTCCACGAATCACCCAATGCCCGTTATCCTAACTCAGGAGCATACGCACACCCATAATTAAGAGCGGAATCAAGCCTTGAAACAAGCCGTCACATCCTTCAAAGAACTAACCGATAGAGCAATTGCTCACCTCACCGGCGTCGAGCCTCGCCTAGCAACTCTCGTCGCCGCCTACGGTACTCCCCACCTTACCAGCGATCCGCGCTATTTTCGCACGATCGTCAGCGCGATCGTCTCCCAGCAACTCTCCGGTCGAGTAGCCGACGTCTTCATGAGCCGCCTCGAGAACCTCTTTCCAACTCCCGAAGGCTTGAATGCCGCCAATCTCGCCGCCACCTCTCCAGAAACTCTCCGCAGCATCGGCCTCTCTGCAGCCAAAATCATCAGTCTACATGACCTCGCCCAACGCATAGTCGATGGTCTCCTTCAACTCGACCAGCTCGATGAACTCGATGATGACATCATCGTCTCTCAGCTTAGCGCTGTCCGCGGTATCGGCCGCTGGACCGCTGAGATGTTCCTTGTCTTCTCTTTGAACCGCCCTGACGTCTGGCCCACTCTCGACCTCGGCATCCGTAAGGCCACGGCCCGGCTCTTCGCAATGCCGGCGCTCCCAAAACCTAAGGAGCTCGCCGCGATCGCCGAACCCTGGCGCCCCTATCGCACCGTCGCCAGTCTGCTCCTCTGGCGCTCTCTCGATAACCGCCCCGATGGCGGCGACCAGCCTCTACCCTAAGCCCGCGGCGCCTCGCACTCCTGCCAGCAATGCATGGGTGCTGTTCATCCCAAACACCAGCAGCAGAACCAGCGTCAGATAGCCAAAAGCAATGGTCCACCGCGCTACCGGCGATGCAGAGTCATACCACGCTTGGAGCGGTGACCGGAAACGCTGCCACGCATCAAAAACCCCCAAGGCTACGATGAGGAGTAAAAATGGATTGAAGTGCGTCAATATCAGAAAGAGCAAGATAGGCACCCCAATCACATACGCCCAGCGCGATACAGCCCCCAAAATCCGCCCACCATCAAGAGGCGACATCGGAATCAAGTTGAAGAGATTGATGAAAAAGCCCACATAAGCCAGCGCCAGCATCAATGGCTGCCTCGTCACCGCATACAGCCCGAGGCAAGCCAGCGCTCCCAAGCTCCCCAGCACAGGCCCTCCAGCAGCCAGTGCCGCTTCGGCGACACTCCCTCGCGGCTGCTGCCGCATCATAATCAAAGCACCGAAAAATGGAATGAACACCGGCGCCGAAGTGGGAAGACCCTCCATCCGAGCAACCAGTACGTGCCCCAACTCATGGACCAGTAATAATGCGATAAAACCAATAGCATAGCCCCACCCAAAAATTCCTGCGTAAATCACCAGGCTGATCAGCATGGTCAAGGTTGTTGGGCCGAATGCACCCATCTTAAAGACGATCAAGAGATACTTGAGCTTGGAGAGCAACAGCAGCAAGAGCCCTCCAAGTGTCGCAAGACCACCCCGCTTAGCCTTCCGTGAAGAAGGCGATGGTCGCGAAGGCCCGTACGGCGAATAACCGCCATATACCGACTCGTGATTATCCGCCGGATCAGGAGAAGTAGGTACCGTTGAAGAAGGTTCCGTCGGATTGCTGAAGTACGACATATCATCACTTTCTGACGACCGGCTTCACCGCATCGTCACTCTGAATTCTCCGCCCTGTTCATCTACTTGTCCATAGGCAACACATTAGAGTTCGATGAAGATCCTATCTAAACCTCTGCCACTCCCAGAAGGTCTTCCTCACGCCAGCGCTAGGAGCTCCTCCCGTAGACGATCGGTATCCTCCGCTCGTCCGACACTCACGCGTACACAGTTCTGAAGAAGAGGCGTATCGAAATAGCGAATCAAGACACCTCGCCGGCGCAACGCATCACGGAGTTCACGCGCTGAACGTCCTTCTACCCGGCAGAGAATGAAATTCGCTCTCGTCGGGTACGGCTGTAAAAAAGGGATACGCGCCAGCATCTCCAGCAACCGCGTGCGTTCCGCGAGAATTCGGGCAACCGTCTGCTGGATATGTTCCAGATCAGCGATAGCAGCCCGCGCTGCCACTTGTGCTGCCGTATTCACATTGTAAGGCTGCTTGATCTTCCAAAGATGCTGCAACAAGCTCGGCGCCGCTATGAGATATCCCACTCGCAATCCGGCAAGTCCCGCCCACTTGCTAAACGTGCGCATCACCACCAGATTCTCATGGGTGGCGACGAGATCAGCGACACTCTCCTGGCTGAACTCCCAGTACGCCTCATCCACGACGACCAGCAGGTCTGTCTCCACTAGTGCAAGAATCTGTTCCCTACCTGCCAAGTTCCCCGAAGGATTATTTGGTGACGCTACAAAAATGATCTTTGTCCGCTCATCGATCGCCGCAAGGAGTGCTGGTATATCCAGACTAAAATCCGGCCGCCGCGGCACTGACACGACCTGCCCTCCCTGAATCGGCGTCAAGAAGCTATACATGCCAAAGGTGGGAACCGCATCCAGCACGCGATCTTCCGGCTCGACCACAAGCCGAATCAACAAATCGATCAGCTCATCACTGCCTGCACCAGCCAGCAGCCAGTCCTCCGGAAAACCAGCATAACGGGCCAGTGCCGCTCGCAGTCGTCGCTGCTCCGGATCAGGATAGAGATGGTAACTTGCGCAACACGCTATAGCGTCGCGAACCACCGCCGAGCAGCCATATGGATTCTCATTCGCATCGAGCTTTACGAGCCGTTCTACCGGAATCCCCAGCTCCGCACCAATCTCCTCGAGGGGATGAACCGGGACATACTCTTGTAAACTCTCGACGGCTCGCCGCACTCGCAAATCTTTGCCTTCCATTACGACGCTCCCCTCTCCCTGTAAGCTAACACGTCGCGGCCGTATGGTATCGTCTTCCGTGGCTCGAAGGGATCGCTGGCTGTGACAACACAACTCGTTGCCCGCCGCCCTTTCTGGCTCCTCACTACCATCGGCTTCCTCTCCTACCTTGGCATCGGCACTGCTTCTCCATTCCTTGCCCTCTACATCCAGCACCTCCACGGCAACCTCGCAGACATCGGCCTAGTAACCGGTCCTGGAGCCATCGCTGGATTGCTCTCCAACATCTTCTGGGGACGTCTCACTGACCGCAGTGGTCGACGCAAACCTTTCATCATCGGTGCGATGGCTCTCCTCGCGATAACATACCTCTTCATGGCTCACGCCTCTATCTGGTGGTTCCTCATCCCCCTCGTCATTGTCAATGGCATCGCCTCAGCCGCCTACAATGTCTGCATCCTGGCTGCCCTTGGAGACCTCCTCAACTCCACCGGAGTCAACGACGGCCAGCGTGGCAAATGGCTAGGCAGCTACCGCACCGGTGGCTCCCTAGCCTTCGCCATCGCCATCGTCATCTCTGGCCTCATCGCCCAGCGCTTCGGCTACAACACCATCTATGATGTTGCTGGCCTTATCTACATCGTCACCTTCGTAGTCGCCTGCTTCCTCCCTGAAATCTCTGCCCGTACCCGCACCCCTTCTCTCGCTCAGCATCACGAGCTAGGCGCACTGTTCCACCTTGCTCGTGGCATCCTCCTACCGCTCATCCTCGCCATGCTCGCCTGGAATATTCCCTTTAGCGCCGTCTATTCCATCTGGTCAATCTATATCGTCCATACCCTAGGTTTAGGCAGCAGCGGCTACGCTCGCCTCTGGGGTCTAGCCGCCTTCCTCGAAGCTCCATCGATGATTATTGCCGGGCGCCTCGCCGACCGTTGGGGCCGCCGCCCAATGTTCTTCCTTGGCTTCTTCCTCTTTGCCATCATCTATCTCATCTATACTGCTCTCCCTTTTATCCCCACCCTCGTCATCGCCCAAATGCTGCGTGGCTTCGCCTACGCTACCTTTACCGCCACAGCACTCACTACCGTCGTCGAGCTCGCCCCTTCCGGAGAACGCGGAAGGGCAGCCAGCGTCTATCAGCTCACCCTTGGCTGCGCCCAAATTCTCGGCTCCAGCACTGGCGGTCCTCTAGCCGATCGCCTCGGCTTCCAAGCCTCTTTCATCCTCGCTGCTATAACCACTACCGGCGGTGCAGGTATTCTCTTGATAAGCGATCGTTCGTCATCTGCCGTCACTCAATCCGCTACACCTAAAAATCGTGGTACACTGCCTTGAGTCAACTGCATAGGTGGGTGATGGAGTTGAGAAGTGGGCAAGATACCCACTTCTCTTGTTTTAGAGTCGGCACCCGTTGTCTTCACTCCGTCCCCGGTGTCAGTGCCTGAGCCGGAGACTCCCGGTGCCGCGCAAAGCACCGGAGTCTGCTGGCACAATGTCACAGGCTTTATGGATTGGAGGCTTGGAGCCGTGGGATCAGCTACCTCGACAGAGCTGGCGCGTGTGCTCACCATTCTCCGAGACACCTATGGCCTAACGAACGAGGAAATCACGCTCATCCTTTCCCAAACGCTTACCGCAGCCTGCCAAAATACCTTCCAACCACCTTCTCCCATCCGCGTCACCATTGACCCAACAACAGGCCAACCGCTGCTCCTCACCCCTCAATCAACCGACCAGCGTGATGACTGCGATGCCTCTATGCTCCAGTGGCAAGAGACCCCTCTCCCTCCTGCCTGGCGCACATTCATCCACCATACCGCTCAGCAGTTGCTCCACGAACAGCACGCCGAGCTCGAGATGATGCGTGCCTTACGCCAACTCGCCGAAAAGTATGAACTTCCAAGAGAAACAGTGCTCAGCGCTGTGGAAGAAGCGCTTACCGAAGCCTACCGCCGCGAGTTCGCCCCTCCCGGCATCATCACTGTACGCATCGATCCAATCACCGGCAAGCAGCAGCTCTATACCGTAAAAACTGCGGTGCGCCGCGTCTACGATCCCCATCGCGAAATTGCTCTCAGCGAAGCGCAGCATCTCCAACCCAATGCCATCGAACACGAAGCCATCTTCATCGAAACCGACCTCCCAGAGAGCTGGGGCCGAGTCGCTGCTATGGCCTTCCGTCACCTCGTCCAGCAGAAAATGCACAGCGCTAAACAGCGGTATGCCTTTGAACGCTTCAGCGAACAAGAAGGCGAGCTCGTCAGCGGTTTCATCACTCGTATCGATTCTGCTAGTGG
>JAMDCW010000062.1:4095-8650 GCA_023489405.1 Chloroflexota bacterium | reverse complement strand
TCGAACAGCGTTGTCTGCTCGGCGTTTTTCTTCCAAGGGGCGGTGGTCAGACTGTTACCCGATTCAGCCGGATCGTATACCGGTCTGCCCATAGGGCGGGTTCGCAAGGCACCTTCCATTTCCTGCTGGATTCTCTGTCGTGCAAGCTCAACGTACTTGGGGATGGTCTCCGCTCCCATCCCCCGGCGCTCATGACGGATAGCGGCGATGACCGACGTGCCAGTTCCAAGGAAGGGATCCAGCACCCAGTCACCCTCGTTGGTAAGAGCAAGCACCAATCGTTCAATCAGCTCAACGGGAAACTGGCACGGATGCTCAGTCTTCTCGATATGGTTACTTTTGACATTCGGAATCACCCACAAGTCCCCGGGGTTCTTGCCGAGCGGATTGCACGAGTACTGGCCAGCCTTCGAGCCTTTGAAATACTTCTTCCCAGGATATTTCTGGGGTACGCGCACGGGATCGAGGTTGAAGATGTAGTCATCCGACTTTGTGAACCAGACGATTGTTTCGTACCGGCCAGAAAACCGGCGGCTACAGTGCAGTCCGTGCTCAAAGTGCCAGATGATGCGATTCCGCATCCTAAGACCGAGGTCTGAGAAGATAGGATAGAGGACGGTGTCCAGAGGAATGATAGCCCCTCTCTCAACGTAGTTTCCTACCTGCCAGCACATACTGCCTTGTGGGGATAAAACGCGCGCACACTCGGCGATGACCTGTGCTTGCTGTTGGAGGTACAAATCAAGATGAAGCTTCTTCTCATATTCTTTGCCGATGTTGTAGGGAGGCGAAGTAACGATGAGCTGGACCGATTCATCTGGGATGGATTTCAGCAGAGCAAGACAGTTACCGGGGTATACAACGATGGATTCCGATGAGGCAAATTCATCGGCAATCTCGCGCTTCTGGTTGAACAGGGTCTGAGTCTCCGTCTTCATGGATACACCTCCACCTCCTGACCATCTCATCACCGTCTTTCTTAGTCGCCTAGTTCAGTTACTCACCGTGGGCACGTGACCAGGGCATGGTCCTCTGTTACTCCTGAGGCGAAGAAGCTTCAGCATCCGGTAGTAGCGGCGGAGCACGTCGAGGTTGTCATCGAAGTAGAGGAGGTTGTCGGGCATGGCTTGTTGCCTATCTAGCGCTACATATGACACGTACCGTAGAAAATGTCTCTGTCTGGACTTCTACCCCCTGGTGCAGGCGCCAATCGCCTTGAACTAGGTCGGCAAACTTTCGCTGTCCATAATATCAAAACATGAGATCGAGCGCGATTAGTGGGGACTGGCAAATCCACCAATTCACAATGGCCGTGGTAATGGCCGTAGTCCGAATCTCACTGGCAGACACTTCTACTCTGCGAGCGCCGCTCTTCCCCATGTCCTCAAAGAGAACGCGTCCCGTGTTCGGGTTGTACTCGGCTGTATTGTGTGCCAGTGAGTTACGGATTATCACAAGATCAGCGCCCTTTGGAGCGAGCTGCGACAGCAGTGGATGTGTGACCAAGTGCTTTACACGAGTCATAGGATCAGCTTTCCCGGTATCTGCCCATGTCGTCGGTTTGTGCTGTGACATTCTCAGAAGCCCATAGGGAATCCGCAAGTATTCTTCCCAATCGACGAGGATGGTAAGCCACGCTGACAAATAGGAGCGAATAGTCGTGCTGGTTACACGAACGTGGTCCTTTCGTAAGAGGTACGGGATTACCTGCGCAGCCTGGAGACTCTGACGCTGTGGCATCAAGTCTAGGTGGCTTTGTGTCAGGAATTCCAGAACCGCGTCAAAACCACAAGTCGCTACTACACTAGCTAGGAAAGCACGATAGTACACGTAGCAGCCGTTGGAATAGGGAAGCAACGCTCTACGTGACTTTTCCAGAACAGCGTGAAGGTCACTTGCCATAGATACGGCGAAGTCCTGCAGTGAAGCGCCGTCTGGCAGACCAGGATAAAAATCGTGGAACATGGGGAGCAGCAGGCGTTGCGCAGCTAGGGTTTGATCAGTCGGATTGTGAATGTTTGTGAAGATCTCGTAGATGTGCTGAAAGTAGTCGGTAAAAAGATCCACTCCCTCCTTGATGATCGTGTCGCGCTTCTGAGCACATATTCGCATTGGATGCCCAGTCTCTTTCGCGAAAACCTCTAGATATTTCGGGAGGTACTGTCGGAGGAGTTGCTCCAATTCTCTCCTGACTTGATCCCAGTCCACGGCACTTTGTGCCACCATCAACCCACTTTGCTAATCGAATGTTCTCGCCACTCCACGCCTTGTCTATATGCTTATATTATGGAAGATGTCATCGGCTGTTCGCCGAGCCACATCCGCATCCACTGGAGTCTTGATACCCAGCATCGACGCTATGCCACCTCGTTTGCCCACAAGGCCTCCTGGCTATTCCAGGCGCCTCCCCCTATAGCATCGAGGTGTCGCTAAGGTGGCTACCCGCGAGGCCGTCCCCGCAAACCACCGACAAAGGAGCCCCGACCCCCTTGATGTTGACACTTAGTCACTACTAAAACCCTGTCTAAGCTGATGTCCAAGTTTTCTGTCATATCATCGTCTGTTTTGCTGTCTTAATGTCCATCACTGCGAGAGTGCAAAGTTTTATCTTCACCGTCGCCTTATGCACGGTGGGCGATCGAACGTCAGGCAACTTACCCCAATTACCCCAACGGCTACCCCAATGCCAGTGGAAAACGGCGCATTGCCATGATCAGGAGTGAACGATAGAGCAGCCTACGATGCTCTCCGTGAACGGTGCTGATAGGTGGTGACTCCCTTTCCTGAGAATTTATTCCACGGGTATGGACGGTGCTGTGATTGGCTAGCACACTGGGGGGCTAGGGGAGGCCAGTGGCGATGACTGTTACGCGCAACTCGTCTTTGAGCGTTGGATGGATGAAGGCGCCGACCGTAATGCTGGCGTTGGGATCTACCTGAGCAGAGAGTAGGCTCATGAACTCGTTGACTTCGAAGAGCGTCAAATCTTCGCCACCGACACAGTTGACGAGAAGGCGGGTGGCGTGGGTGAGGGGATTCTCGAGGAGTGGGCTCTGGAGCACGACCTGGGCGGCGGTTTGACTTTTCTGAGGGCCATAGCCGGCACCGATAGCGAGGTGGGCCCGGCCACCGCGGTGGAGAACGGCGCGTACGTCGGCGAAGTCTACGTTGATCAGGCCCGTTGTGGTGATCAAGTCAGAGATGCCACGTATGCCTTGCAACATGACTTCATCGGCGAGATGAAAGGCATCGCGCAGGTTCATGTGCTTGCCAGCGATTTGCAGCAGGCGATCGTTGGGAATGATGAGCAGTGCATCGACGTGCTCGAGCATATCTTTGATTCCTTGCTCGGCGACGGTGGCGCGCCGGCGGCCTTCGAAGGAGAAAGGCCGGCTCACGACGCCAACGGTCAAGGCGCCGGCGTCGCGGGCCAGCGCAGCCACGACAGGTGCAGCGCCCGTACCGGTGCCGCCGCCGAGTCCTGCGGCGATGAACACGAGGTCGGCGTCTTTGACGAGATCGACGAGCTCCGTATAGCTTTCCTCGGCGGAGCGGCGTCCTAATGCGGGGTCACCGCCGCATCCCATGCCGCGAGTCAGTTGGGCGCCGATCTGTACCCGTTTGAGGGCGTTGGAGGTTGAGAGGGCCTGAGCATCCGAGTTCACGACGGCGAAACTGACGCCCAAGACGCTGGCTTCAATGAGGCGTTCCACGGCATTACCACCTGCACCACCCACGCCGATGGCACGGAGGTCGGTGATGTCTGTGACTTCAATGTCGAGTGGACCTATAATTTGCTGTACGACTAGTGGAGGGCGAGGATTATTGGTCAGACGCTCTGGGTCGAATCCTCCTCGTTTACCCACGGATCAATACCTCATCGGTGAGCTGTTCATAGACCGCCACGGCCCGGCCTCCTCCTTCGATGTCATATATGGATAATCCCCCAGAAGCTGCTTCGAGAATTTTACTATTTGTGCTTATTTCGGTGGTGAAGACGAGGTTGCCCCAGGTTTGCCGGAGGTACCCGTTGACGGTTCGCTCTTCCCGTAAGCGGCGATCGTATTTAGAAATGATGATGCCTAGTACGCGCAGTTCGGGGTTGAGATAGCGCACTTCGTCGATGCTTTCGAGGAGCATGCGTAGTCCTTCCAGGGAGAAGAAGCGCGCCTCTGAGGGGATGATGACGGAGTGAGCGGCGACTAGGGCGTTGATGGTCAAGACACCGAGAGAAGGTGGGGCATCTATGAGGATGAAGTCGTAGGACGTTTCGAGGGTACGGAGCTGGTCGCGCAAGCGCATTTCCCGGCCGAGGCGGTTGAAGAGCGCTGCTTCGGCTTGGGCGAGAGTAAGATTCGCTGGGGCGACATGAAGTGAGCCTGAGAACGTGCCTTCGATCGGCAAGCGAGGCAGGGGTTTGTTCCGGTCGAGCAGGGCCTCTGCTACTGTTGCCGTGAGCCGTCGCGCTACACCGGCGCCGGATGTCAAGTTGCCCTGCGGATCCATATCTACCAGCAGCACGCGCTTGCCGCGATAGGCAAGGGCATAGCCGAGG
>JAMDCW010000062.1:0-4085 GCA_023489405.1 Chloroflexota bacterium | reverse complement strand
TGGAGCTTTCCAGTGAGCAGCCCCCCATAGATGTCCGGCGTGACCGAATGACGACGAACTGCCGGATAGTCTCGTCACGTGTATGGTAACTGACGCGTACGCAGGAGTGACGCTCATAGCGTAACTGGATTTGCTGCGCTGTCAAAACTGCTGTAGGTGGGCGAGCATGCTCTGATGATCCTGTGGCATAGGCTTGAGAGGGAGTAATTGTTCGTGGTACTATTGGTGGAAGATGAGAAGGCAAGCGAAAGAGCGTTACGGTAACGTAAATTCTTGGTCGTGTTGCCGCTCCTCTGAGGACAAAGAAGTCCACGGTTCATCAGTGGGGAAGCCGTGGGCTTTCTCTTTTTCCGTCGAGGAGGTTCTTCTGGTTACTGGAAGAACTCAAGGGGTCAGGGTGGACCGTAACCGCAGCTAACCGGGAGGTGAGCACGACTATGGACCAGCATAAGCAACAGATGCCGCGCAGTGTTATCGATCTGGAACGGACGCTGTATGATCCGTTTCAAGAACGTGACGCCTGTGGTACGGGGTTTATAGCGCGCGTGAATGGCGCACCGAGTCGCGAGGTCGTTGATTTCGCCCTTGAGAGCTTAGCGAACCTGACGCACCGGGGTGCGATGGACGCTGATGCGCGCACAGGTGATGGTGCGGGGATTCTCACACCGCTGCCCATAGGTCTTTTCCGGCGTGAGCTCGCACGTTTGGGCGTGCGGCTGCAGGATCCCGAAGAACTGGGAGTAGGGATGGTTTTCCTGCCGGGTGAGGATAGTATCGCGCGGGCACGGGCACAGCAGTTGATCGAACTGGCGATTCAGCAGGAAGGCCTCCACGTTCTCGGGTGGCGCGTCGTACCGGTACGGCCAGAGGTATTAGGAGAGAAGGCGCTGGCGACTCTTCCTGATATCCGTCAGGTTTTTATCGGGAAGCGCGCTGACCTTACTGCTGATGAGTATGAGCGTACGCTCTACCTGGTCCGGAAGACGATCGAGGCGTGGTTGCTGAAGGAGGGAATACGCGAGGCGTATTTTCCGTCGTTTTCGTCGCGCACCGTTGTCTACAAAGGGCTTTTTGTAGCGCCGCAGTTGCGGCAGTTCTATCGTGATTTGCGTGATGTTGATTATGAGGTCAATCACGCTGTTTTCCATCAGCGCTATAGCACGAATACGTTTCCCAACTGGCGGTTGGCGCAGCCGTTTCGTTTGCTTGCCCACAATGGTGAGATCAATACGCGGCAGGGAAATGGGAACTGGATGCGGGCGCGCGAGCCGGAGCTGCGCTCGGAGCTATGGGGAGAGCGTATCAATGAGCTGCTGCCGGTAATTCAGCCGGATGGTTCGGATTCCTCGGATCTGGATAATGCTCTGGAGCTTATTGCGCTGTCGGGGCGTGACATCCGGCACGCGCTTACGCTGATCATGCCGCATGCTTGGGAGCATATGACCGATCTCGACCGGCAGCGGCGGGCTTTCTATGAGTACGGTGCGTGTATCACCGAGCCGTGGGATGGACCGGCAGCTCTGGCCTTTTCGGACGGGCGTGTGGTTGGGGCGGCGCTTGACCGCAACGGCTTGCGACCTTCGCGTTATCTGGTGACGCGAGATGGGCTCGTCATAGCGGGCTCAGAAGTGGGCATGCTCGAGCGTGAAGAGGTCGATGACGCCCACATTTTGGAGAAAGGGCGGTTGGGCCCGGGCCATATGATTGCGGTCGATACGCAGCGTGGGGAATTCTATCGCAATGCTCAGATCAAGCGTGAGCTAGCAGCGCGTAGACCCTACGCTTCCTGGATTGAGCACCAGATAGTGAAGCTGAAGAGCAGCAAGAAGGAGGTGGAGGGCCTGGATGAGCCGCAGCAGGCACCCGCTCCCGATCTGCATTTGCAACGTCTGTTCGGTTATACACGGGAAGATATGCTTTATGTCTTTCCGCCAATGGTGGGCGAAGGGAAAGAGCCGGTTTTCTCGATGGGTGATGACACTCCCATAGTGCCCCTGAACACTACGGAGCGCTCTTTTTACTCGTACTTCCGCCAGCGCTTTGCTCAGGTAACGAACCCGCCCATTGATCCATTGCGGGAGCACCTCGTCATGGCGCTTGATACCTACTTAGGGCCGCGGCGCAGCCTTCTTGAAGAAACGGAGGAGCACGCCCATCTCGTTCACTTACCGTCGCCGATTCTCTCGGCAGCGCAGTTTGCCGAGTTGAGCGCACTAACGCATCCTAGCTTCCGTTCGACGCGGCTATCGACGCTGTTTAAGGTTGGTGAAGTGAATCTGGCGCGGCGGCTTGAGGAACTTTGTGCCGAAGCGTCGAAGGCTGTCGAAGCAGGGGCGCATTTCCTCATTCTGGCGGATCGTGGTGTTGACACTCACCATGCTCCTGTACCTATGGCGCTTGTCGTTGGAGCGGTGCATCATCACCTCATCAGGGCGGGATTGCGTTTGCGGGTGGATCTGATTGTCGAGACTGCAGAGGCGTGGGATATCCACCACTTTGCGGTTCTTACCGGCTATGGAGCGAGCGCGATCTACCCCTATGCAGCGATCGAGTGTGCGCAGTCGTTTGCTGGACAGCGGAAGTTTGAAGATGTCACGGTGAGCATGGCTACAGCGAATTTTCGTAAGGCCATTGAGGCGGGACTGCTCAAAGTGATGTCGAAGATGGGCATCTCTACGATCAGCAGCTATCGGGGAGCGCAGATTTTTGAGATCGTGGGATTGAGCCGGGACGTTGTCGATCGGTACTTTACGGGGACACCAACGCTCATTGGTGGTGTTGGGCTGTGTGAGGTCGAAGACGATGTGCTGGCGCGGCACCGAGACACCTTTGGGCTGGAGCCGATCAAGCATTTACCGGATATCGGATTTGTCCGCTTTCGACGAGAAGGTGAATACCACGCCTATAGTCCACAGATCGTACGAGCGATCCATCGGGCAGCGCAGCAGGGAGATCGTGACGCCTACTATACGGCGCGGGCCCTTATGGATGAGCAGCCGCCGAGCACAGTGCGCGACTTGTTGACGGTTGTCTCTGATCGGACGCCGATTCCCCTGGCCGATGTAGAACCGATGGAGAGTGTCCGTCAGCGGTTCGTGTCGACGGCGATGTCTTTGGGAGCGTTGAGCCCAGAAGCGTATACGACGCTCGCCAAGGCTATGAGCTTGATAGGAGCTCGTAGCAATAGTGGAGAAGGTGGGGAAGATCCACACTGGTACCATCCGACGGAGAATGGGCCGGCGATGCATAGTGCAATCAAGCAAGTGGCCTCGGCGCGCTTCGGAGTGACGGCAGAATACCTGTCGCGGGCCAAGGAAATCGAGATCAAGATGGCGCAGGGATCCAAGCCTGGGGAAGGTGGACAACTGCCTGGGCATAAGGTATCGGCACTCATTGCGCGATTGCGGCATGCTGTTCCTGGTATTCCACTGATTTCGCCGCCGCCACACCACGATATCTATAGCATTGAAGATCTTGCTCAGTTGATCTATGACCTCAAGCAGGTGAATCCGACAGCTAAGGTTGGGGTGAAACTCGTTTCTGAAGCCGGTGTAGGGACGATTGCTGCTGGTGTAGCGAAAGCCTATGCCGACTACATCTTGATTAGTGGTCACTCTGGTGGGACAGGGGCTTCGCCGCTGAGCTCCATCAAGTTTGCGGGGTCTCCGTGGGAGATCGGCCTGGCAGAGACGCAGCAGATTCTCCGGATGAATGATCTTCGAGGGCGGGTGCGACTGCGGACGGATGGTGGTTTACGCCACGGCCGTGATGTGGTGGTTGGAGCGCTCTTGGGAGCAGAGGAGTTCGGTTTTGGCACGCTCGCGGTAGTGACGATTGGCTGTGATATGGCGCGCCAGTGTCACTTGAACACGTGTCCGACGGGAGTGGCTACACAGCGGGAAGACTTGCGAGCGAAGTTCGCTGGTAGGCCTGAGCATGTGATCAACTACTTTACGCTGATTGCGGAAGAGGTTCGGGAGATTCTGGCCCAGTTGGGTTATGCAAAGTTCGATGATCTTATCGGGCGAACCGATCTTTTGCAACAGAAAGAGTTTCCAAAGGGGTCGCTCGCAAGTCTTCCCGCT
>JAMDCW010000087.1 GCA_023489405.1 Chloroflexota bacterium | reverse complement strand
ACCCAGATTTACTGCGCGATGTCGTGTCATTAGGGATGATCAAGGAAGTTGAGATTCAATCAGGAGAAGCGGGCGCCTCCATACGGTTCACGTTTGAGTTGACGACCCCTGCTTGTCCAATTCGCGATCAGCTAGAGGCGCAAGCACGGGCGGCGGTAGCAGCGCTTCCTGGTGTGGCTCACGTTGATGTACGGATGGCGGCTCACGTGCGGTCAGTTGGAGGGCTCCCACTGCTGTAACTCTCGGGAGTGAAAAATGTCATCGGTGTAGCAAGCGGCAAGGGTGGAGTAGGAAAGTCGACGGTCACCGTCAATTTGGCGTGCAGCCTCTCTCGCTCCGGCGCCACAGTTGGTGTGCTGGATGCTGATGTCTATGGGCCAAGCGTGCCGACGTTGCTCAATGTATGGGATACGCCGCGGGTGATTGAAGATCGTATCCAGCCCCTTCAAGCATATGGCCTCCGGGTAATGTCTATGGGATTCTTGATTGGTTCAGATGAGCCCATTGTCTGGCGTGGACCGATGATCAGCCAAGCGGTAACTCAAATGGTTCAAGAAGTAGCATGGGGGGAGCTTGACTACCTGCTCATCGATTTACCGCCGGGGACTGGGGACATCCAACTGACGATAGCTCAGGTGTTGAACCTCACAGGCGTGGTCATTGTCACAACGCCGCAACATGTAGCATTGGGAATTGCGAGCAAAGCTCAGGCAATGTTCAAACAGCTTCACGTGCCTATTCTGGGTATCGTGGAGAACATGAGCTACTTCCTCTGTCCGAGCTGTGGAGAACGGACAGACATATTTAGTCACGGTGGAGCGCAGAATCTCTGTGAGCGTGCAAAGGTGCCACTTCTGGGAGAGATTCCGCTTGATACGCTGGTTCGAGAAAGCGGCGATTCAGGGCGTCCGATTGCGGCTGATGAATCCAACTCGGCACAACGTCAGTTTTTTGATACTGTTGCTCGCAATATGGCGCGCCAAGCGAGTATTCGGGCTGCTCGGGTGCTACCGCTCGTGCAAGTCGAGCAGCGATAGCGTCCGCTGCGCCGGTGTTCTTTTTAGACCGGCCAGTGCATGTCGATTATATCCTGGTAGACGTGCGTTTCTCTGTTGAGGATGGGCGCAATCTTGACCGCTTGCTTGGTATAAGCCGACTCGTAGACAGCAAGAGGTAGGGCAAGAGTACGCAGGCCATCTTCGCCATCCACTTCCGGTCGGCGCCCGCTGCGTATAGCTTCGAAAAAGTCGTGGAGCTCAATAGCAAACTCATCGGTGACACCCCCCGGAAAGAGGTTTTCCTTCTCGGCTTCTGACAGCGATGCAAGGTGGCGTTCTTTGAGCTCGTCAAGGGAAATTTTCTCTCCGGAACGTGTCGTGAGTTCACCACCATTCATGAAAAGGTGGTAGACGGCGTACTGACTGTGAGTGCCAGTATCTTCGAGCGATCCTTCACTGCCGTAGAGAACCAAGCTCGCTGCCCCCTGCCCTACGAGTCCGGCTGACCAGGTCCAACTGCCGATGGCGCCATTCTCAAAAGTGAAGGTAACGATAGCGGTATTCTCACGACCTTCGTGAACTGAGACTGCGCCATCAGGGCCAAAACCACGCAGTTCTGCGTAGACTTGGTCGACTTCACCAAATAGCATACGAATACTGTCCATGAAATGGAAACCGCTATCTACTACCATCGCGCCACCGGACATGACGCGGTCCGCCCGCCAATTCTCTCGGATAGGGCGGCGTTCTCCCCCAGGAGTAGGAGATGCTGATGGTCGCTGGGTTGCTGGACGGGGGCGTACGTCGTGGCAGAAGAAAGCCCAAGGTGTTCCCAGGAGGCGAGCTTGGTTGATAGCCCAAGCTGCAGCGCGCTGTCCGGGTAATCGACGCATGGGAACGGCGAGTGCCAGCACTTTGTGCGCAGTTTTGCTTGCGGCTACGAGTGCTTGCCCCGTTTTCATTGTCACCGTAAAGGGCTTTTCGAGCACGACGTGTAAACCTGCCCGGAAAGCATCGATACCAGCGACGTGGTGTAAGCCATGAGGGAGACAGATATCTACTGCGTCGAGAGAGACGTCATTCAGCATTTGATGGTAGTCGATGAAGACGCGAGGTCGCTGACCAAAGTGTTCAGCCGCCCAGTCAGCGGCAATTTCTGCATTGACCAGAACAGCATCTGCTACAGCAGTGATCTCGACGTCGCGATCTCGGTTCGCTGATTGAAGGCGCTCGAGTGCTGGGAGGTGACGATTTCGCGCTATTCCACCACAGCCGATGAGTCCAAGTTTCATTACTATTCCTTTCGCTTCCGCACATTTAGTATCTTATAGGGATGATGACTGGTTGCCGGGCTCGACCGGATGTATAAGCTGCTTCAGCTAGCTCAACTGCTTTGAGCCCATCAAGAGCTGTTATTTCCGGTGGAGTTTTCTCCAGGACACTCTGGACGAATAAGGCGAACTCATGGACATATCCGTGAGGAACCTTAAGTGTCGAGAGATCAATAATCGTTGGTCGATCAGCATCGTACCGTTTCCACTCGATGGTGCCTCGTTGCCCCCAGCCGCTGTAGCGGACAGCACCTTCACTTCCTTGAATAGTGCCATTGGTGCCACCAAGGGCACTCGTATTGCTGCTGTAGAGCGAGCCTATTGCACCATTCTGGAAGCGTATACTGACAAAGGCGAGATCGCAGTAATCATGCTCCGGATGGCTGAAATTATCCATCTCCGCGTAAACGCTCACTGCATCACCACAGAGGCAGCGCAGAAGGTCGAGCTCATGGGCATTGACTTCCATGAGTAAGCCCCCAGAGAGAGCAAGGCGCTTGCGCCAGGGAACTTCGAAGCTGGTATCTCTTCCACCTGATAGACGGGCGATAAAGGCGCCGATCGGCTGCCCGATGCCACCACTCGTCACGATTTCGCGCACTTTGACAAATGGTGAGAGATAACGCAATACCTGTCCGGTAAAGAAGACGGCTTGTGTCTGGGAAACTGCTTTGAGGATAGCTTCGCAATCAGCCACGGTCGGTGCCAGGGGCTTCTCGCAAAAAATATGTTTTCCCGCGGCTGCTGCAGCTTCTGCGATTTCTCGATGAAGAAATGGCGGAGTAGCGATCGAGATAGCCGTAATCCTCTGATCCTCCAGGAGAAGGTGATAGTCCGAATACCACGGAACACCGAGTTGCTCAGCCAGGGGCTTTCCCCGCTGTTCGTCTGGCTCTGCGACGGCTGCTATACGCGCATTGGTGAGTTGAGCTACTGCCTCTGCGTGTCCTTTCCCCATTCCGCCTGCACCGATAAGTCCGATCTCCAGAGTATCCAACTGCTAGCTCCCTCTCCGTTTTCTCCTACTGCCTTGCGCCAATGAGGGCATCGTACACTGCTCGTGAAATATGTTGCATGGCAGATCGAGTGGCGGCTTCATTTTCGATGTGATCTGCTGACAGGCAAAGAACATATGCCATAGTTGGGGTGTAGATGATAGCGGCATCGTGTCGGGTACCAGGTATCCAGCCCGTCTTGTGTGCTATGACAACCGGCGGAATTGCCCCTATGATGTCCGGCGAACTGGTAGGGAGCAAGGCGGGAATCTCATCGTTGTACTGCTGTTGCTTAAGTATGACGAGCATTTGTTCACAAGCCCAGCGTGAAACGATCGTTCCTTTAGCGATGTGAACGAGAAGCTTGCTGATTTCTCCGGCGGTAACCAGATTCCGTTGTGTGCTGTCTACACGACCTATTTGGAGGAGGTGGTGGACCCGAATCACGCCAAAGTTCCACTCTTCCAGGATCTCATTGATGGTACTGTCCTGAAGATGCTGAATGAGAATGTTGGTAGCCGTGTTGTCGCTCACGCAGATCATGAGGCGAAGGAGATCCCAAAGTGGAAGTGAGATGTCGGGTTGAAGGAGTTTAAGTACTCCGGAACCGCTCACGATGTCGCTCTGTTTCACGGTCAGACGTTCTTCTAGGGAGAGTTGACCGCGAGCGTGAAGTTCAAAGGCGACTGCCATAATGGGAATTTTGACAAGGCTCGCGGCATAGAAAGCAATGTCGTCATTGAGGCAAAGCCATGGTTCGGGAGCCTCGAGGGGCCAGAGTACTGCGGCATAGCGAGCAGGAGCAGTAGCGATCAGGTGCAGGATGTGGTGATGGAGCTCCTGAAGCTGCTGTGAGGAGGCAGCCATTCCCTTTCTCCTAAATCCTGTCTCGCTTTCCGGTGGAGCATACTGCTCCTGATTCATCCTGTCTAGCTGCTCGTTTGCTATGATCGCGCGCATTATAGATTTAGGAGGTAGAGAGCGGTGAATCGCCATTTCACTGTGGCTACGTTCGTCATCAGCGGGCGGCGGGTACTGCTTCTTTTCCACAGAAAGCTGCAGAGGTGGTTGCCGCCCGGGGGCCATATTGAGGAAGGTGAATTGCCTGACGAAGCAGCAATACGCGAAGTGCTCGAGGAAACTGGCATTTTGTGTCAATTGCTGCCTCCGCCGCCAGTACCACCCCCAGTTGAAGGGCCACAACGCCTTGCTCTACCTGAAGGTATTCAGCTTGAGTGGATCGCCGATGACCATGAACACATCGATCTTGTGTATCTTGCAGTTCCTGTGGGAGATCTCGTTCCTCGAGAGTGTTCGAACGAGAGCCAAGCAGTAGGATGGTACGACATCGAGGTACTTGGAGAGCTTGGCGTTACTGGGGAAGTGCGAGTGTGGGCAGAGCATGCAGTGCGGATGGTGGCAGAGCGATTAGCTCTTTCTCAGGCCGTACCCGTTCACGGCCCTACGGTCGGCTGAGCGCCGGACGACTTGCTGGGCGCGAGCCAGATACAGACTGTACGGCATGGTCGTGGATGAGGCGCTGCCGGAGATCTTGTGGACGGCATCTACCGAGACTGTGCGAAGCCGACGCTGGAGCAGGATTGGTGGAAACAGGACGACCAGGACCTTCCCGGCGAACTGGACTTGCTGCACCCCAAGTACAAGATCCCCGTTCATTGTTTTGCCTACGTCGGACACGCGGAAAAGACGTCCACGTGGAAGCTGCCCTACCGGTTGGCAGACGGCAGCATTGACGATTGACGCCTGCCGAAGGCGATCCAATGCATCGTCAGTAGTTATCGAGGGGCACGTGTCGCTGGTATCCCCGACGACGCCATCCCAGTCGTGCTGCGCCGCCTGGCGGAGGCCGCCGGCACGATTGGCCGCTGTCCGCCGGGAGACGCCGGCCCGCCCGCATACCAGCAACTGCCAAGATTCGGCCCAGAAGCTCGTCATGCTCTTCGCGTCGTTGCTGGCTGGCGCCAAGGCGGTAGCGCACACGGACCTCACCGTGCGGGTGGACCGGGCGCTGCCAGCGGCCTTTGGTCTGCCCGGCTGTGCCGAGCAATCGGTCATTGCCGACACCCTGGATGCGACGACGATGGAGGATGTGGCGGCGCTGCGGGGGATGCTGGAGGGGCAGTTCCGGCGCTCCAGCCAGACATGCCGGCACGATCTGGCGCAGGCCACCTTGACCCTCGACGTGGATCTCTCGCCCATGCCGGCGAGCAAACGGCGTGAAGGGGCGGACCGCGGCTCAAGTAGCGGACTGCTCGTACCAGTTGAGGACCCGCAGCGCCCGCAGCGTGTTCCACCGGCTGGGCCGACCGTCGCCGTCCTCGAGCGCGAAGTGGACCTTGCCGGGATGCGTGTTCTCCAGCAGCCAGGCGCCATCGGGCCGCTGCTTGGATCGGAGCAAATCGATCGCTTCGTCCATCCGCGAGTCCGGCACGTCCCCGACCGAGCGGAAGTATTCCAGGGCACGCAGCACGTCGTAGTGCCAGTGGGTCGGAAACGAGCATTGCAGCCAGGCTGGGTTGACGACTTCGCCGGTGCTCTTCCGTCGGAACAGCTTTCGTTCGAGGAGGTACTCCTCACCCCGGCGCCGGGCCGCGATGGATGCCGCAGAGCCACCGGTTGCGCGCTCGTACGCCAACAGTCCTTCCAGGACGTCGATCGTGGTCGCGAACGACGACCGGACGGAACCGTTCTCCGCCTCGCAGTTCCACCCGCCGTCCTCGAGCTGCTCACCAAGGAGGCGGGTGACCACGCCATCCACATCTTGAGCAAAGTAGGTACCCAATGTGACGGTCCTGCCATTGATGCACGGCTCGACCTCGCCGCTGAAGAACGGCTGCCCAGCGTGCTCCCAACGGCAGTAGTCTCTGACCAGCGCCACCGCCCGGCGCACCCGGTCGGAGCAGGGGTCGACCCCGAAATCGCACAGCAGTTGGAGCGTTGGCAGCGTGGCGGTCCAGGGCTGGCCCTGGTCGTCGTCACGCCAGTTGAAGCACCGCGCCGGGAAGCACGCGCCTCCCGCCCACTGGCCGTCTTCGCCCTGCAACGCCAGCAGTCTAGCGCCCCAGCCCTCGCTGGCTACCCGTGCGCGTTCCGCCGCGACGACCTCAGCCGGCGCATGGACAAGATCACGCAACACCTGCCAGCGGATGGCAGGGTCCGAATCGAGCAGCCAGTCCAGTACGCCCATGCGGCTGAGTATAACACGGCTAGTGGATGGTCGATGGTCGATGTGCGCGGAGTCACTTTCGAGTAGCAGTGATGGCGAACTCCTCTCGCCACGACGAGCAGATCCCGCTCGGCGGCGTCGCCCAGGCTGGGCCGGTTGAAGTGCAGCCAGGGGATGGTGTGACAGGCATCGCCGCCAACCGTGCGCAGCTCGACCCGGGCGAGGTCGCGCGATTCCAGTCGCTGTCTCCAGTATCCTGCCACGCGGCGGACGATCACGGTCGAAGCACCGGTCGGGTTGGCTGGTCGATGGTGTCGAGGAAGCTGAGCACGCGTTGGGTGAGCAGTGCCGCGGCGTTGTCGTCGTAGTCGGGGAGGCTGTGGTCTATGAACAGGTGGCGATTGCCGGGATACAGGAACAGCTCGGCGCCTTCGATCGTCTCAACGAGCTGGCGCGCGGCGGGCAGGTCCTCCATCGCCCACTCGCCGGCCTCCATCATGTGGATCTGGAGCGGAACTCCCGGCGGCCATGAGCCGCCGAACTCGGAGGCTGGGAAAGCGGCGCTACACAGCAAGGCTCCTTTCGCGCCGGGACGCGTCTGGGCCAGCATCTGCGCTGCCATCACCCCGAGCGAGAAACCGGCATAGACGAGCTCATTCGGTAAGCGATCGGCGGCGAGCCGACACCGCTCGAGGATCGTTTCGAAGCCGACCTGCTTGGCGTAGCGAACGCCGTCGGTGAGCATGGCGAACGTCTTGCCATCGTAGAGGTCCGGAGCGTGCACGACGTGTCCGGCAAGGCGGAGTCGATCGGCGAACGAGAGACACCCGTGCGTCAGGCCCTGCGCGTGATGAAAGAGCAGCACCTCAGCCATGGGACCAGCCTACCATGCGCTTCGACCCCAACGCGGGCACTCCGTTCCCTCTCTGACCGGAGGAGTCCCTTTGGCTACCGTACCAGCATCGGATTCGACAGTGACGGGCAGACGATCGCTGATGTGCGCCTCAGTTGGCCGCCAGTTCGTCGGTTGCACTCTGCCCGGCGTCTGCGACGCGGCGGAGGAAGTCTGCGAGCAGGGCGAGTTCAGTGTCGCCGTAGCTCGCGCAGATCTGGTCCATCGAGGTGCTCATCGCCGAGTAGAGGCGCACCAGTTCGGCGGTGCGGCCGCGTAGGGACCGGATGACCACAGCGCGGCGGTCGGACGGGTCGCGGTCGCGGGCCACCCAGTCGCCGCGTTCGAGTCGGTCGAGGATACCCGTCATGGTGGCGGGATGCAGACCGGTGCGTCGGGCGAGCGCGCTCGGGCTGAGTGGACCATAACGGGCGATCAGGTCGAGGCAATCGAGGTCGACGTCGTTGAGATCAAGGCGGGCGCCGACGTGATGATTGAGCAAGGCAAGTTGGATGCGCACCTCGCGCAGTGCTCGCTTGATCGCCGCCGTCAGCCGCTGGCGACTCCTGAGCGCGTCCTGATCTGTTGATGATATGGAACTCATATGTTATTCTCTTCATATCGTATGATCTACGGAAGATAATCTACCCGGCACGGGGGGATCCGTCCAATGGAGCAGGAGAAGAAGGAACAAGCGATGAAGCTCACGATCTTCGCGGCGACCGGGGGCATCGGTCGGCAAATCCTCGAGCAGGCGGTTGCCGCAGGGCACGATGTTACCGCCGTCGTACGAAATCCGACGAAGGTGTCCCCAGCGATGCGCATCGTCACCGCCGACCTGGCGGCTCCAGACCCGACAGCGCTCCAGTCCGCTGTCGAAGGAGCCGCCGCCGTGCTCTCCGGCCTTGGTCCACGGAAGTTGTCTGAGGCTGGCATCGTCTCCCAGGGCACGCGGGCCATCGTCCAGGCGATGCTGGCAACAGACGTGCGACGCATCGTCGTTGTCAGCGCCGCGCCGATCGCTACCGTGCCTTCGCCTGGTCGCCCGCAGCCGCCGAAGCACGACCCAGGTGACGGCTTCCTTATGCGGCGCCTGTTCGGTCCATTAATTAAAACCGCGCTGCGAAAACCCTATGCCGACCTGGCGCTGATGGAAGACATCCTGCGGGACAGTGGCCTGGACTGGACGGTCATGCGACCGCCACGGCTGACCAACAAGCCACTGACCGGCGTCTACCGGATGGCGTACGGGCAGAGCATAAGGAAGCCCTCACCTGGGT